>CALFBV010000243.1 GCA_937951395.1 uncultured Rubritalea sp. | reverse complement strand
TTCTCTTTCAACCACTTAAGATCCAGATCAATATCCGCTTCAGACACCATGGCTTCCTCAAACGACACAGAACCTGAGAATAGATCACCCCATGATGGACTTATCTTGAGAGATTCTAGATGAATGCCACCCGCACCCATGCTAGTATTGAGATCGTTCAGCTCTACTTTACCAAATGGAACCCATAAGACACTCCCCACATCCCACTCGCTATTAGTTTTAGCTTCGAGCCTGGTAATGAGTTTGTTTTTTGCCCATGAGGTATTAATGATCAACAATGAAAGCAAGTAGAGCAGTATCACGAAAATGGTAAGGAACACAAGATACTTGCGCCAGGTTATACCACCGCTATGTTTTGACTTTTTCCTAGCTTTAGCTGATGGCTCTGACACTCTTTTAACAACGTGAGATGGATTATTTCTTTGGCGTCTCTAGTTTCTTAGGCACGAAACGGATCATGAGTAATTCATCTGCGAGGGGCTGACCTTCTCCAGATAGTTCTTGGAGTGAATAGATGAGAATTCCGTATCTACCATCTCCTGTTCTACCAATGGCTAAATTCTCTTTAGTTTTGACAAGGTCTCCATCGTTGAAATACCTCCACTCTTGGCCGCTCCACTCTCGGTAGATGCTTTCTTTTGGAGACTTGATGTCCTCTATTCTCACTAAAGTTCCGTTGCTAGATTTAAATTGATCTTTTTTAGCTACGTATTTCAAAAGCGAGACCGGCATCCCTTTGCCTGAGACATTAATCACCCACTCGTCCTCATCATCCTCGGTCAGCATTACTTGGACTTCGCCTTTTTCCACGCGCTTGTATGATCTTTTCTCCCAGAGAGCTACGTATTTATCATACTCAGTCTTGGTCATGCCAAGCTTAGCATCATAGGGCGGGATCGGATTATCCTTCCCAGCCTTTTCTTGAAATGTTTTAAACCACTCAGGATTCGCCTTCTCAGCTTGCTTAAGCAGCTCTCTGAACTTCAAAAATTCCACCGGGATATCTAGTTGCACTACTTCACCTTTCGCCACTTTATTAGCCTCCAAGTATTGCCCTAAGATAGTGGGTGGCTCACCTGCTGTGAGGCAGGCTGTAGCCAGAGAAAATGATGTGATCAGATGGGTAATGAATTTCATGAGTATCAGAAATGATTTATTGTAACTAAGTTAAACGGAATTGGAGGCTTCGCAAGCATCAATGATGTTACTGGGCTTTATTAACCTGAGCCAATGCTAGTCTAGGATCTTGTTCCAGTCTGCAATGCGATCTGCCTGTGCTGCGAAAAGGTCATCTGTGCTATCGTGGATCTCAATAGATTCGATTTTGTCACCACCGATGATAGAATTCACTACATCTTGGCCTTCAGTAACATTGCCAAAGACAGTGTGCTTTCCGTCCAGATGCGGTGTAGCTACATGCGTGATAAAGAACTGTGAACCGTTCGTATTAGGTCCCGCATTTGCCATGGAGAAGATACCTGGCTTATCATGCTTGAGGTGTGGCTTACACTCACATTCAAATTTATAATTAGGTCCACCCATTCCTGTTCCAGTAGGATCTCCGCCCTGAATCATGAAGTCTGGGATGACTCGGTGAAATTTCAATCCATCGTAGTAACCACGTGTTGCTAAATTGAGGAAGCTAGCACAAGTCACTTGCGCGTCGTGTGCGAACATGGTCATTTTGATGTCGCCTTTATTTGTCTTTATTGTAATCTTTATGTCAGAAATATCGCTCATAGTGGGAGTAAAGAACACTCTAGAACCCCAGATCACAACTCAATTCTCAAAAAAGTGATTAATTTATCTAAATCAGTCACATTTGTCTTGATTATTAGCTCTAGCTGTCTAGCTTCCGCCTTCCATGGCCAGAAAATCAGGTAAAGCCAAGACACGTAAGTCAGTAGCTAAGCGTTTCAAGGTCACTGGTACTGGTAAACTACTCCGCCGCAAGCAAGGCAAGCGCCACCTTCTCCAAAAGAAGAGTTCAAAGCGCAAGCGCTCCCTCGGGAAAGCATGTCTTGCTTCAGCAGCAGATGCTCCAAGAATTAAGGAATCACTTCCTTTCCACTAGGCGCATCACCGTAGTTTACTAATGCAGTGAACCAAAGAAATACTAAGCTTACTAACTAAGCACCCCTACTCGCTAACCGAGTAGACTCTACACAGCCTTTTCAGCTCAGCTGGAATAATAACGGACGAGACTGTGGGAGATAGGATAAAAACAGTCTGTTAAAGAAAAATAGAACAATGCCAAGAGCAACAAACAGTCCGGCATCACGCGCCCGCCGCAAGAGAGTACTTCTCCGTGCAAAAGGCTTCCGTGGTTTCCGTTCAAAGCTATACCGCTACGCGAAAGACGCTGTTATCAAAGCACGTCAGTATGAATACCGTGACCGCAAAAAGCGTAAGGGACAATTCCGTCGCCTCTGGATCCAGCGTATTTCCGCTGCATCTCGTGCGCAGGAGATCACTTACTCTCGCTTCATGGAAGGCGTGAAAGCAGCAAACATCGATGTGGATCGTAAGATCCTCGCAGACCTCGCGGTCAACGATATTTCTGCATTCAACGCAATCGTAGATCTCGCAAAAGGTGCCCTCGATAAGAAGCACGCGTAATCAGCTAGACTAAGCAAACAATACAATACTTAAAGAACAGCCGCTTGGAGAAATCCTTGCGGCTGTTTTTATGTCTAATCCCCGGCATTACATCATTAGTCATTAGCCTCAGGATGTCTTATTCTTTGTAATTACGTCTTGCCTATACCACGTTCCTCATTATAGTCACCGACTTCCACCACTCTCGTAGTGGTAGAACTTATTATCTTCATATCAAAATTTTCAACACTTCACACCTCGACCATCATGGAAGAAATCAATCACGTAGCAGTCCTCGACTTCGGTTCTCAATACACTCAGCTCATCGTTCGTCGCGTCCGTGAGCTAGGTTGCTTTGCTAAGCTCTATCAGCCAGAAAACTTACCTGACATCGGCAAGCCCGGAGCGATCATCCTTTCTGGTGGTCCATCATCTACCAGTGATGCAGATGCACCTGATATCGACTTTGACCTGTTGAAATCCTACAACGTCCCAGTTCTCGGAGTTTGTTACGGCATGCAACTTCTCAATATAAAGTTCGGCGGATCAGTGAAAGCAAGCAAGCACCGCGAATACGGACAAGCTTCACTCTTCCCGGTAGCATCCGATGGACTCTACGCAGGCATCTCCACTGAAAGTCAAGTGTGGATGAGTCACTCAGACACTGTCGACCATCTCGCAGACAACTGCAAAGTGATAGCTAAAAACCAACACGGAACGGCAGTATCCCTCCAGTGGGGCGACAGCTTCTACGGTATCCAATTTCACCCAGAAGTTACTCACTCACACGAAGGCACTAAGATCCTCAAGAACTTCCTCGATACAGCAGGCGAACTCGCTAAATTTAAGATCGAAGACTTCAAAGAAGAACTTATCGCTGAAATCAAAGAGAGGTGTGGTGACAAGCAAGTAGTCTGCGGAGTTTCTGGCGGAGTGGATTCTACCGTCCTCGCCGTGCTTCTCAATGAAGCAGGAGTTAACGTCCAGGCCATTTACGTGGATCAGGGGCTCATGCGCAAAAACGAAACTGCTGAAGTCGAAGCTAACTTTAAACGCATGGGCGTTCCCATCACCGTAGTTGATGCCTCAGAAAGATTCCTCACCGCACTTGCTGGCGAAGCTGATCCCGAAGCAAAGCGCAAGATCATTGGCAACATGTTCATCGACGTCTTCTGGGATGCTGTAGGTAATGCAGAAATGCTAGCTCAAGGCACACTCTATCCAGATGTGATAGAGTCTGCTTCAAATGAAAATTCAAAAGCAGCCACCATTAAGACCCACCACAACCGAGTCCCGCGCATCCTAGAAATGCAGAAGCAGGGCAAAGTGCTAGAACCACTCGCTGAGTTATTCAAAGACGAAGTACGTGAGCTGGGTGCTACAATGGGGATCGATAAAGACATCCTAAACCGCCATCCATTCCCAGGACCAGGACTGGCGGTAAGATGCCCAGGAGATCTCACTAAAGAGAAACTAGATATCATCCGTGATTGCGATGCTATCTTCATCGAGGAGCTAAAATCCAGTGGCTGGTATGATAAAACCTGGCAAGCCTATGCTGGACTCATCCCTGTGAAGACCGTAGGAGTCAAAGGCGACGAGCGCAGCTACGAGTTCGCCACCAACCTCAGAGCAGTCATTAGCGAAGACGCCATGACCGCAGACTGGGTAGACCTCCCCACCCCGCTCCTAAGAAAGGTCTCCAGCAGAATCCTCAACGAAGTCGACGGAATCAACCGCGTACTCTACGATATCTCAAGCAAGCCACCAGCGAGCATTGAGTGGGAGTAAGGAGGCAGAGCCTCCCATACTAGCCAATCTTATTAAGAGCCCTGCTGATCGTCTTTCGGACGATAGGCTACGGCTTCTTCTAAGTAGCTTCTGAGTTCATCGATGTTTTCCTCTTCTGCTGCGGAGATAGGGATGATGCGTTGTTTAGGAAATCTCTCTTTGAAGATATCCAGATTTTCTTGAGCACCGTCGAGATCCATTTTGTTAGCCACGATGATCCATTCGAACTTAGCTAAGTCCTCATCATACATGCTGATTTCCTTACGGAGAATCATTAGATCTTCGATCGGGTCGC
>CALFBV010000242.1 GCA_937951395.1 uncultured Rubritalea sp. | reverse complement strand
GGGACACCGTGTAGGATTAATGGGAGATCGATCGATTTCTCGAAGTGTGAGAAGCAGGGTGGAGATAGTCCTATCCCTAAGTTTTCTTATCTTCATAATACGCTAACTCGTGAGCCTAATGATATTTTCACACTGAATCCGTGGGGGGATGAAAAGTTCCACGTGGAACAAGTGCCGTGCTGGATCACCTATACGAACCCTAAGACACATGATGTAATCCGGGAGAACCTGCATCAGTCGCCTATGTATTCTGGTAAGATAGAGGGCGTGGGACCACGCTACTGTCCGAGCATCGAGGACAAGGTGGTGAAGTTTGCGGAGAAGGAAAGACATCAAGTTTTCCTTGAGCCTGAGGGACGACACACACTGGAGTATTATATTAATGGAGTATCTACCTCGCTCCCGTATGATGTTCAGATGGATTTTATTCGCTCTATTGAAGGCTTAGAGAATGCAGAGATTATCCGCCCTGGCTACGCGGTGGAGTATGATTACTGCCCGCCCACACAGCTCTTGCCTACTTTGGAAACGAAGCTGGTGGAGAATTTATTCTTCGCAGGTCAGATCAATGGAACTTCTGGATATGAGGAAGCTGCTGCGCAGGGTCTCATGGCTGGCGTGAATGCAGTGCTGAAAGTCCGCCAAGAGGATCCATTTATCCTAGGCCGCGATGAGGCATACATCGGTGTGATGATCGATGACCTAGTGACAAAGGGCTGCTCAGAGCCCTACCGCATGTTCACTAGTCGGGCTGAGTATCGATTGCTCCTGCGCCAGGATAATGCAGACATCCGCCTCACTCCAAAAGCTGCTGAACGGGGGATAGTGACTGAGGAGAGAAAGCAGCGCACTGAGGAAAAGATGGCTACTCTCGTGGAAGCTGCTGAGTTCATCCGCGCTACCACCCATGAGCAGACTCGACTCGATACCTGGTTCCGTCGCCCAGAAAACACTTGGGATATTCTTCCTGAGGAATATAAAGAGAAATTCGATGTTGAGCTATGGCCTGTCATCGAGACTGATTTCAAATTCTCAGGACATTTAGCGCGCCAAAAACGCCAAGTAGAACGCGTGTCTAAAATGGAGCACAAGAAAATACCACAATCAATTGATTATAAATTAGTTAACGGAATAAAGAATGAGGCCAGGCAGCTGCTCATCAAGATAAAACCACTCACCATCGGTCAAGCTGGCAGAATCTCCGGAATCACACCAGCAGATCTTGCGTTGCTTTCTATCTGGGTGGAAAAGATGGATAAAACGGAGTCTTAGAAATTGAATTTTTAGAAGCGATGGCTGATTCATACACCTGCCCAACATGTGATAGTGAAGTCATCGTGGGGAAGTCGTGTAAAGTTTGCTCCAAGAATACGAAGCCTCCGATCAAGAGGAAAAAGGCTAAGAAAAAGCCAGCCAAGAAACCGTGGGAGCAAGACGAAATTTATGATGGCTTAGATTTACCAGATGATGATTTCGATTATGATGACTTTATAGAGAGAGAATTTGGAAACTCTGATCAATCTCCACACAAGAAAATAGCAATCGCTTGGTATTGGTGGCTGACGGCACTGTTTCTATGCGGAATATGGATAATTTGGGTGATTTGATTTATGGTCTACCTATACGAATAAGCGAAGATGAAAGAAGAATTTGTATCTATGGTTGAAGAGATCCAGTGATCAGAACTGTGCTAAGTGGATGATGCATTCGCATGCATCTCATATTTTGTCTGTGCTACCTGTTTTAGAAGATAGGGGTGGGTAATTTGTTTGGTCTTTTCTGAGTGTTATCATTGGTTCGGGAGGTTTACTTATGGATTTCGGATAGAGTCTAAGTAGGAAAATTTTCTCTTGTTGGGAGTATTGTCTATGCCTAAAACAGGAACATGAAAATTTGTTTCTATGCGATCAATGGTCATGGCTTGGGTCATTTGAGTAGATGTTATGCCATCGCTAAGAAGCTCAGGAATCTATTAGAGATGATATCTCTAGAGGCAGATATTCAGTTTCTGACGACTAGTGAGGCAGATTATATTGTGAGAGATTTTCCTGTATTTAAGATTCCTAGCAGAGCGAGCTTTAAAGGAAGAAAGTCAGCAGCGAGTAGATACATTTCTAATGGAAAGATGATGGTGTGTAGTATGCTTTCTCATTTTTCACCCGATGTTCTGGTGATGGATACTGTAGCTCAGGGAAGTTTTCAGGAGTTTAATTTTGTCAAAGATTTCGCCAAGATGGGTGTGCTGATTGATAGACACAAAAAGGATGACTATAATGGAGCACGTATTCATCAAGCGCATTTGCCTCTGTTTGATAAAATCCTGGTGCCAGACGATGAGCAATATGAAGTAGACTATAACTATGAAGATTCTCTAAAAAATAGAGTTCACTATGTTGGTCGAATTCATAACTTTGATCTGAGTGAGGCTTGGTCTAGAGAAGATGTAAGGGACTACTTCAATGTTGAGGATGGGCAGAAACTGATCTATCTTTCAGCTGGTGGTGGCGGTGATACAGAGGCAGAGAGCCAGATCTGTCATTTGCTGGATGCTCTAGAATCTCTAGATGTGAGAGTAATCATTGGCTACGGAGCTCTATCACAATCAGCAAAAGTTTATGGTAGAAAAAATATCATTTCTCTAACAGAACCTGGGGTATGTCAGTATTTCAAAGGAGTCGACTTAGCTATCAGTGCTGCTGGCTATAATACCTATGAAGAACTTCTCGCAGCGAAGGTAAGGTGTTTGTTTTTCGTCCAAGACAAAGGCATGGATCTACAAGAACGAAGATTGGAGCAGGGGATGGAAAATGGCTGGCATGGATGTATAGATATTTCTCAGTCTACGGAAGAGATTCGCCAGGCGGTGAACAGCAGTTTAGTAAATGATGTCCCAAGTAAGTTGCTGGATCGTCAAGATTCCTATGGTGATTGTGCTGCAGCATTTGAGTTACTGAGTAGTGTTCTAGCAGGAAATGTAGAACGTAAGCTGAATGCAACAATGGCAAAGTCGGTGATGCGAATGCATTCGTCAGGTAGCATAAAAACGAACTCTATTGTGAGCTGTTAT
The DNA here is from genome assembly GCA_937951395.1 of uncultured Rubritalea sp. Lineage (GTDB taxonomy): Bacteria > Verrucomicrobiota > Verrucomicrobiia > Verrucomicrobiales > Akkermansiaceae > Rubritalea. Next base: position 2,089 of record CALFBV010000242.1, on the reverse strand, counting down.
CATGTTTGGAAAATGTTTGTATATCATAAAGAAGGTGAAGATGCTTGGCAGCAGAAATGTATCGATGCCTCTGCTAAATCTGACAATGAGATGAACCTTTTAATCGTAGAAGAATTTAGGATCATTTCAGAAATGGAAATGGAGATGACCGAAGCAGGACTTACTCCTTATCACAGGAAAGAGTTTATAAAATATATCTGTAAATTAGATGAATGCTCACTAGCTAATCTGGATGCAAAATTTGTTATCAAAGAAGAAGTAAAAAACTATTTAATAGAAAAAAATCATGTGGAGTAAACGAAGAGCAATAAGTGAAGCGAACAAAGCCATCAGTGAATACCAGAGTCAAGCGGCTGACTATTTGGCTGAGACTAAGACGATCAGTGACGAGTTGAATCATTATTCAGCAGAGTTTCAACAGGCTCTGTTAGAACTCATTGAAAAGTTAATGGGTGAGACTGTGACGGAGGAGAGTCTAGTAGATTTAGGTCAGAACTGGGGCGTGGATCTTAGTGGGATGTATAGATCGCTTCTATCCCAGAAGAGCGAGAAACTAAGCCAGCGTGATGAGCTCAAGACGCATTCGGTGATTGAGGAAAGATATGTATTATTGGAATCGGATTCAGCCAGACTAGTAGTGAGTGTCAATGATGCTAAGAGCGAGGAAGCTATAGAGCAAAAATCTCTGGAGCAATATAGTAGTAAAGAATTTCAGTGGTTGTACGAACGTGGATGTCATGAGCTAAAAACTGAAAATAGTTTTAGCAAGTTTTGGAAAGTGATCACTCTGAAAGCCAAGAAGGAAAAGAAGTATAAATCTGCGGTGTCTGAGCAGTTTCATCAAGCACCTCTGAGATCTATCGCAGCTAAGTATGAGGCTAATACTGAGAGCCTGAAAAAGGCAAAAGCTAATGTAGCGGAGGCAATGCGTATTAAGCAAGAGGCAGAAAAGTTGGTAGCAAAATTTGATGAATTGAATGCTTGGGAATATAATTTTGAGGGAATTGTTAGAGACGAAACTCGTAGGCTCTTGATTAAGAACTTCAAATCTCTTAGTGTGGATAGCATCGTGGTCAGAGCACCGATAAACGCGCGAGTAAAAGCAGCCAAGCTCCACGCGCTGAGTAAGAAACATGAGTATGCGTCGAATTTACAGACCTACCTTAAAACGGAGATAGATGACCGAAACCAGAGAGTGGCGAGTATTAGTAAAGTATGTAATAAGTGGCAACGCAATCCTAACGGAACTGTCAGAGGGGATAAGACTAAATGGCTCCAAGGAATCCCGGCGATGAAAAAAGAAGGGACTCGTAAACGCTTGAGCTGGTCTAAGAGAATGAGGATTTCATTGGGTGGTTATAATGATTATGAAGCTTACGGAGTGTATTACTATTCTAGTAGTATTCATCACCATGGCTTTCTAGCTTACGACGTCTTTAATCATAGAAACGATTCTAGAATGCCGCACGAGAGTTTCAGTGCAGAAGTTCTGCCTGAGATAGAGCAGTTCAGAGAAGAGCATACTTCGCCAGACTGGATAGATGGATTATTACATGATGAAGAGTTGGATCAATCAAATGAGCTAGGTACGCAGGAAGAAAAAACTTTAGAAGAAGGGGAGAGTGGTGATTTTTTCTCATACCCAATAAACGAGGGGGAGTTAGAAGAGATAGATGTTCTAGACTTCGATGACGAGACGCATGCCATCGAGTCTATGATAGATGATGAACCAGATACTGATGATCAGTCTTAAGAAAGATAGAATTGGATGAAAATATTTAGTAGATCAAAAATCATGATTATTTTTTTTAGTGTTTCCTGCTGATATTCATCTAGAAATAAGAACGTTAAGTTCACTGCTTGAGATATTGTTTTATATATGGTCTCCATATAGTACCGGACTAGTTAGTTTACCTTCTTACTATTATGGCTATTTATTGTAGATACAGTAGTTGAAGAGGGTTAGGTTTTAAAAACTACGATGAAAGACTAGGGTGTGTTTGCAAATTAAAACCTGATATATACCATAATTGAGGCTATCAACACCATTGCTCTGAACATATTATGAGTTTTCTCATAACGGGTGGCG
>CALFBV010000241.1 GCA_937951395.1 uncultured Rubritalea sp. | reverse complement strand
TATCAAGAGCTTCATAAAGATCACCAGCTTACGCTATTCTAAATACCCCGTCCGCTTGCGGCGGGGTTCTTTATTGCATGATGGTCAAGCTGCACAGGATATTTCCTGCTGATATCAAATCATTATTTGAGGTAAACTACCCACCCGCTGAATTTGCCAATGCGGCAAGTTCTGTAGGTAGGAAGCTCTTGAATCTGCTTTTATCAATGGCTTTCATGTAGGCTTCTTCTGGTGAAACTATTCCTTTCTGGAGCTTGTCCCAGATGGCTTCGTCCATGAACTGCATCCCGAACTCAGCACCCTGTGTAATAACATCATTGAGCTTCTGAGTCTTACCTTCACGGATAATAGCCGCTACGGCAGAAGTAGTGAACATGATTTCGTTTACCGCTACTCGTCCCTCCTTATCACAGCGCTTCATGAGTAACTGTGCAAGCACACCCTGGATGGATGCCGCGAGCATGGTGCGCACCTGAGCTTGCTGGTCAGCAGGGAATACGTCAATAATACGGTCAACTGTCTTCACCGCATTATTGGTGTGGAGCGTTCCGAACACAAGCATCCCGGTCTCGGCTGCGGTGAGCGCGAGCGAGATAGTTTCAAGATCTCGCATCTCGCCCACGAGCACGATCTCTGCATCTTCACGGAGTGAGGCGCGGAGACCATCGGCAAATGAAGCGCAGTGAGTGGGGATTTCTCGCTGAGTGATTACGCATTGTTTGTTGTTGTGAACGAATTCGATCGGTTCCTCAACGGTAATGATGTGCTTATTGTAGTTGTCATTGATGTAGTCAATAATCGCGGCAAGTGTGGTAGACTTTCCTGAGCCAGTAGGTCCAGTAACTAGGACTAGTCCTGCGCGGATATTAGCGAAATTTTTCACTACTTCAGGAATGCCAAGTTGCTCGATAGTCGCGATTTCAGTAGGGATGAGACGGAAAATAGCACCCAGACCGAATTGCTGTTTAAAGAAATTACAACGGAAACGAGACTCGGTGTTCATTTCGTAAGCGAAGTCGAGATCTCCTTCTTCTAGAAATTTCTTATAAGAGTCCTCATCACAGATGCTTAGAAGGTATTGGTTGATGGTCTCGTGATCCATCACTGGCTCTCCTTCGATGGCGGAGACACCACCATGGATACGCATTTTCGGTGGATAGCCTTCAGAGAGATGAAGATCTGAACCGCCTTGGTCGATGAGGATTTGAAATAGTCTGTCGATACTGTTAGACATAGGATAAAGATGTTAGATTGTAATAGGTTCTTAAATAAAAAAAATTATGATTTGAGGAACACACTCATGGAAGTTCTGTCCTCGCAACGGCGTAGAGTTTCCTCCGCAGTGATTTTTCCCGCAATGTAAAGATCTCTGAGTGAGTCATCCATAGTAGTCATGCCAATTGCTTTTCCTGTCTGCATGATACCCGGGAGTATAAACGTTTTACCATCACGAATGGTCGCAGCTACCGCCGGGTTGTTAACGAGGATTTCTAGAGCTAGGCAACGGCCTTCACCATCAGCAGTTGGGATGAGCTGCTGAGAAATGACGCCTCGGAGGGACTCCGCGACCATGATTCGGATCTGATCTCGCTGGTCGATAGGGAACACGTCAAGAATACGGTCTAGAGTTCTTGGTGCATTACCAGTGTGTAGAGTTCCTAGAACTAAGTGACCAGTCTCCGCCGCGGTGATGGCGAGCTGGATGGTCTCTAGGTTTCGCATTTCACCCACCACGATGACATCAGGGTCTTCACGGAGTGCTGCACGTAGTGCACGCGGGAAAGACTCAGAGTGCTGTCCGATCTCACGTTGGTTCATATGGCAACCCTGAGGGGTGTGGACGAATTCGATTGGATCCTCTAGAGTAAGAATATGATCACGTCTGTCTTTGTTAATGAAATCTATGATTGCAGCAAGAGTAGTGGATTTACCAGAACCTACGGCACCTGTGATTAGGATGAGACCGTTGTGATAACGAGTAAGGGGGACTAGGTATTCCTTTGGCAACTGGAGGTCTTCCATGGTGCGAATATCTGTTTTGATGACACGGAATACAATGCCTTTTCCTAGTCTATGTCTTACTACAGAGCAACGACATCTCGCAAACTGGTTCTCATAGGCGCAATCAGCATCACCGATGTCTGTAAGTCTCTTTTGTCCAGCTTCATCTAAAAATGAGCGTGTAAGTATTTCTACTTGGTCGTTAGTTAGAGGCTCAGCATCTTCCCAAATGGGCTGTAGATTTCCGTTTCTACGCCACGCTGGTGGGAAGCCTGTAGTAAGGTGTACATCGGATGCATCGTATTCAACAGCTATCTGTAGATAGCTGTCAACGTGTTCGTAAAAGTGGTTCTCTGCCATGGAAAAGGTATTAAAAAATTAAGATAAAACAAGCAGACTATATTCTAGCAGATTTGGCACGTAAAAAATCAATTTTATTTCACCATGTATCTACATCTCTATCAGCATCAACATTTGGTCTGCTTGATTGATTATGGGTGATTTTTTCATCTTATTTATTACCGCTAAAACAAGGACATTACGAATACAGGAATTCTTCATTTTCTTTTGTCGTGAATTTGTGGCATTAGGTGTAAGTGATTTGCTTTAATTTAGAAATTATGGCGATTCGTGGATTTTAATGATTGCTTTTGAGGTAAAGAAAATTCAACAAAAACTGGGGTTGCCGTTGGGTTGAAATTATGTATTGTCGACTCATCAATATGAGCGAATCATCTTCAGATAATCAATCCTTAGACCTCAGCGGTCTGGATTTTGGACCAGCATGGGCACGGAAGGGTGCTAAGCCTGCAAAGCAATATAAGGAACACAAAGGTGGCGGAGGCGAGGGGGTAGGTAGACCGACAGGCGGACGTAAGCCAAGGCAGGGAGGGCGTCCACCTCAAGGCGGTGGTGGTAGAGACTTTAGGCCAGACGCTAAATATAAAAAACATGACTCGAAAAAGCGTAAGCCTCGTCGTGTGTTTGTAGCTGCAGCAGAAGGCGTCACGGCGAGTGTCATGCCTATCGAAGAAGGTGTGGATAATCTAGTGAAAGAGATTGCGGCATCAGGAAGAACGTATTCAGTTTTCGATCTAGCGCGTGTGGTGCTAGGTGCTCGTGATAGATTTCATATCATTTTAAAGAGCGAAGAGGAAGGACCTGACCTTCTGCAATCTAAGAATGATAGCTCGGTCTTCCTAACTAAAGAGGAGTGTCTGACCTATGCAGCGAGTGCTAAGTGGCTCAACGAGATTTACAAGTCTGAGGAAGTTACCATGGATCCTCCAGCGGGTGATTTCAAGAACATCGCGAAGTGTGGAATCAGTGGTGAGCTTCTCGGACCTACAAATTTCCACGGATATCAAGATAGGGTTCTAGAGTTACATCGTACTAAATTTAGTAATTTTACTCTAGAGGACTACAAGAAACGCATCGTGACAGAAAGCGGTGAAGACGTAGTGGCTCTCTGGAAGGAGAGTATGACGAAACGCACTGTTTATAAATTAGCGAGTGATGAAACTATCGTGTTTGATAGTAAGACTGCGATGTTGCAGCATTTCGCTACTACTGAGTTTGAGAAAAGTTTCCATAAGACCAATAAGGCTCAAGTCCCATCTGAGATAGAGGCGAAGAAATTATCGCCAAGTCTTCTAACTAACCTCAAGGAAGCAATCCAAGAGCAACGTCGTTACCCTGGTGAGCTATCATCATTCTTATGCCGTCAGCTCTCAGGGCGTCAGCTAGCAGTGTTTAAGTGGCAAGGTAAGCTGCATAGTGGTCCATCTAGACCTCACATGCTTCCTGCAGATCTCAATATGGCAGACCGGCCAAAGGCGATCTACCAATGGGTAGCGGATCACTCTGGTGCTGGTATTGACGAACTATGGAAGAATGTTTGTCCTGCTGAAATCGAAGAAAAAGCGAAGTTCGAGTGGTATCATGATTTGCATTGGCTCATCAATGAAGGCTACGTGATCTTCATGAACAACGGTTTGCTTTTCCCATCTTCAGCATCTAAAAAGCCAGCCCAAAAGCAGGCGGCTAAGAAAGCAGCTAAGCAGCCTAAGGGTGAAAAAGAAACCAAGCCTGAAGCTAAGCAAAAAGAGCCAGTAAAAGACAAACCTGCGGAGTAGAAACAT
>CALFBV010000240.1 GCA_937951395.1 uncultured Rubritalea sp. | reverse complement strand
CCTGTGATGGTTGAGACTCCAGTTTCTTCCTCTTTTCCTCTTGGGGCTTTTGTTTGATGGCGTCTGGATCAGGTTTGTTATTGGAGATGGTTTTCTTCTGTTCTTCTAAACCTTTATTTTCTTTAGCCCCGGTGTTTTTAGAAGTTGGCATTTCTTCATTGATAGCCATTTTCTCCTGAGTCTCTAGGAACTTTTTATTCTCCTTGTCGCTAGTTGCTAATTTCCCCTTCTCTAATGCATCACCGACTTCCTTGCTCGGTTCCACACTACTCTTCAGTTCTTCTTGATCTATTTTTGCTGTCTGAGATGGGTCTAATAACTCTTCTGAAGGAGGCAGTATCTGAGCTTCTGTTGTCTCAGACGCCTCTGCTCCCCTATTCATGTTTTCTAAGATTCCATCTTGGAATGAGGTATCTACTGTCTCTATTTGCCCAGCTATCTTCGGCTTCTCACCTTTGATAGAAATTCTATCCGGTGAGCCTGCCACGGCATCCGCATTACTCGCAGCGATGGTGTCACGCTCACCTTGGAGATGCGTATCTGGGACTTTTCCCGCTAGTTGATCATCAGTAGTGCGTGCGTATTGTGGTAAATTTTTAGGTTTAGGCTTATCAGTAGGATTGAGCTTAGGTAGAGCTGCTAGAGCTTTAAGTTCTTGAGCTGTTAAAGGAGCATTTTTAGGAGGAGCTTCTATTAAAGGGGGTGGCACTAATTCTGGCTGAGATGGCTTCACCCTATCCAGCTTGATAGCGACTACTACTTCATCTTTTTCAGCTGACTCCTTTTTTACCACTACAGGCTCAGAGCTGACCATGATTATTCTGAGCGTAATCAATATAGCCACAACTACATGCAAGACAACAGAAGCACTCAGGCACACGCCTGCTGTCATCCACCTGCTAGTGCCGGCGTTGATTCCTTTTTCTGGAATTGTCTGGTTAGCTATCAACTTGCGTATTTTGCCATATTCTGAGGTCAATGCTAGATGTAAATGATTTTTTAATGAAGTCGGAATAGAGATTGATCCCTTATTTAGCTGTGCTAGTTTGTGTGAAATCAACTATTTATTATGAAACTACTAACTAACATTACATCCACCCTCGTCCCCGTCGCGCTCGTATCACTTTTTTCGCTTTCTATCCTGACTCCGCAAGCTCAGGCACATTGTGAAGTTCCTTGTGGCATCTACTCAGATGAGACAGTTTTCACAGATCTTCAAACACATCTCGCTACCATCGAAAAGGCAATGACTGAATTCAATTCTCTGTCAACAGAGCCAAGTAAGAATGCCAATCAACTCATCCGCTGGATCAACAACAAGGAAATCCACGCTACGAAGATTCAAGAAATTGTATCACAGTATTTCCTCACTCAGCGCATCAAGGTCGATGAAGCTGATAAGAATGCCTATATGCTTAAGCTCACCCAGCTTCACCAGATGACCGTCCTAGCAATGAAGTGCAAGCAAACTACTGACCTGGAGAATGCACAGAAGCTTCACAAGGTGCTCGATGCTTTCAAAGCAAGCTACGAGAAAAAATAATCCATTTTTCTCTAATCATTTCTTCACCTTAACCGCTCATTGAACAACATCCATATGCGATCATTTATCAAGCCGTCCTATCTAGTCATCTTTTCATCACTAGTGATCACTACTGGGCTACCTATGTCCCAAGCTCAGGAGACCGCAGTAGTAGATGAGGTGCAGATTGCCCCTACGGCTGAGGTAAATCCTATGCGACAGATCAAGAAGATCAATGACACGACTTATCAGCTGGGAGAAATAACGATTAATAAAAAAGACCGGACTATCAAACTTGATGCCGAGACTGAGATTACAGCGGAACTTGTGGAGTATGTGCTTGTCACAGCGGAGGGTAAAATTCACGAGGCTTTATTTATTACTAAAGCTCGCCCCATCCACCTCAACATCGCATTTAAATTACTAGGATATAAGGAAAATAAATCACTCTTCCGTGAGTTCGTAAAAAATATGCCCACGAACAATTACCAAACCGCTACTGATGAAGAAAAGCTCAAATCACTTTTCAGCATTAATGTAAGCTGGGTAGATGAAGAGACTAAAGAAACGATGAGTCATAATCTAAACGATCTCATCATCAATGAGCAGACCAAAAGGACCATGGATAAATCAACATGGTCATATGGTGGCTCATTCATGTATCAAGGTAAATATGTAGCTGAGATGAATCATGATTTAATCGCCATTTTCACTGATCGAGGTGCGGTGGCAAACTATGCAGGAAGCGGCAGAGAAGACGACACACTCTGGCACCCTGTCACAGAAAAGATGCCCGCACGCGGCACCAAAGTCACCCTTACTATCACCCCAGACTTCCCTGCTGATGCAGCTAAAAAGGAAGTTGAAGGTCAAACAGAGGAGAAGAAATAATCATTCACCGAAACATGTAAAACCAAATGAAAACATCCATCTCAATCGGAACAATCGTTATTGCAGCTATCGCGGTCACTTATGGTGCCCTGAGTCAAACTAAACTCACCGCTCAGACGACTAATGCAGCTGATGTAAATCCTCAGGCTCCTTATCTCTCTCTCCAGCTAGAAATAGAGAATGCGATCAAGACGGGAAACCTGTATCTGAAGAGCGCTCAGGGTAAGCAAGGATTCTGGAAAGATGAGACCATCCCTGCCTACACAGCCCTGGCGATCGCAGCTGCTATGCGTGATCCTAACCTTGCGGCAACTGACACCCCTGAGCACATTAAGCCTGCTTATAAGTGGTTGCTATCCATGCAGAAAGAAAGTGGTGCTATATATGGCAAGGGACTCGCTACTTATAACACCGCTACCGGAATTATGGCACTCGCTGCATCTGGTGATCCAGACCACACAGAAGCTATTATCAAGGCGCGCGCATTTCTCATCAGCCAACAGGCAGATTACTCTAACAATAAAGGGATGAATAAGTTTCATGGTGGAATCGGCTACGGAGGCAGTCACCCACACTCTGACATGTCCAACACTTACCTTTCCATTGAGGCGATCAAAATTGCGAATGAACTAATAAAGGACACCGGCCTCAAAGACCAGCCAGAGCTAGACTGGGACAGTGCCTTGCAGTTTATCTCACGCTGTCAGAATCTAGAGAAAACGAATGACCAGCCAAACATCAGTAACGATGGATCACTCTATTATTTCCCCGGCGATTCAAAAGCAGGGAAACAAAAAAATGCAGACGGCACTGAGACTCTCAGAGGCTACGGTTCCATCTCCTACGCCGGACTACTCTCCATGATCTATGCTGATCTAGGTAAAGATGACCCACGGGTGGCAGCAGTTACGGACTGGCTGAATAATAATTTCACTGTGAAGGAAAATCCCGGACTCGGACAGCAAGGACTTTACTACTACTTCAACGTCATGGCAAAGGCTCTAACAGCCGCTAACATAGACACTCTGACGACCAAAGACGGCAGAAAAATAAACTGGCGTAAAGAACTAGCTCAAACTCTCCTCAGCGCTCAGCGCGAAGACGGATCATGGGTGAACAAAAATAGCCGCTGGTGGGAAAACCAGCCTGAGCTAGTGACCTGTTTTGCAGTGCTAACTTTAGAGCAGATCCACGCTTCCATCCCTGAGAAATAAGGAACGAATAATAAGCGCTACTTACCAATACAAAAGGAGCCGAATATGGCATCGAATATTTCTTCGGTGTCCACTCTTCCAGCTACCTCACCGATGGCATCTAGTGCATCACGGAGATCTAGTGCGGCAAACTCTGCTCCAACACTTGATTCTAGCCCTGCACGAGCATCTGCTAGGGAAAGCTTACCTCTACGGAGGCAGTCTTGGTGACGTGCATTGATCGCTACGGCGTGCCCCCCCCATGAGCTTTCGCTGAGTAATAACGTATCCGCTATTTTCTCGCCTAACAGTTCAAGCCCGGCCTCACTGCTGCAGGACATCCTCACTCCATCCAGCTCTGACTGCTGCCAAAATTCATCAACGCCGAGATCATTTTTATTGATCACTAATACATGCTTTCTCCCTGCGATCTGCTCATCCGTAAGAAGACGTTTACCCGCCTTAGAGCCATCCACTACCTCGATGATGAGATCCGCTAGTTCTAGCTGTTGCTCTGTGCGGATGATCCCCTGTTGTTCTATTTTGTCTTCAGAAATCCTTACCCCTGCGGTATCAATGAGTCTTAGAGGGATGCCTTGAATGTTCACAACTTCTTCCACTGTGTCTCGGGTAGTCC
>CALFBV010000239.1 GCA_937951395.1 uncultured Rubritalea sp. | reverse complement strand
CAGCAGAAGTCCCAGTAGAATACCCAGATAACCTCACTGCCTGGAAAATTCAAACATGGGCAATGGCACACGGAACACGTGTAGGATATGGTTCAGCAGAAGTCATCACGAGCAAGGACCTCATCATCAGACTCCAGGCCCCACGTTTCTTCATGGAGAAAGATGAAGTCGTCCTCAGCGCAGTGGTGCATAACTACCATGACAACGCAGCTGATGCTAAAGTATCTTTAGAATTAGAAGGCGGCACACTCGAACTCATCAAAGGCGAGCTCACACAAACTGCAAAACTAGCCGCGAAAAATGGCGAGCAGCGCATCGACTGGAGAGTGAAGGTCACCCGCGAGGGCGAAGCCATCATCCGCATGAAAGTCATCACCGCAGACGAGACAGACGCCATGGAAATGACCTTCCCAGTCTACGTTCACGGGATGCTGAAGCAGATGGCATGGAGCCGAGAAATAGAGCCAGGAAAAGACTCTGCAGAGATCCTTATAGAGGTTCCTGAAGAAAGAAGACCGGAGGACTCAAGGCTAGAGGTAAGGTTTTCACCTACCATTGCAGGTGCGATAGTGGATGCCCTGCCGTATCTCGCAGAGTACCCACATGGCTGCACAGAACAGACTCTGAATCGATTCGTCCCTACGGTGATCACCCAGAAAATACTCAAAGATATGGGTATAGATCTCGAAGAAGTGAGAAACAAACGCACCAACCTAAACCCACAAGAGCTAGGCGATGACCGCGAGCGTGCTAAGCAGTGGAAGAGACACAGGCGTTGGCAGAGCAATCCAGTATTCAGCGAAAAAGAAGTAGATAAAATGGTGCGCTCAGGTGTACAGAGGCTCATAGATATGCAGGTCTTAGACGGTGGCTGGGGCTGGTTCTCAGGGCATGGTGAGAAATCATATCCACACACCACAGCAGTGGTAGTACACGGTCTCAGACTCGCTCAGAATAACGGAGCTAAGATCCCAGAAGAACGCATCAAGCTCGGTGTAGACTGGCTCAAACGCTATGAAGCGCGAGAGACAGAAAAGATCCGTATGTGGAAAAAACGTGAGCGTAACACGAAATCAGGACCTAGCTCTACCGATGTATTCGTCAGGTTAGTACTTGCAGAAAATGGAGTTTCTAACAAAGAAATGTTAGACTTCCAGTTCCGTGATAAAAAAGACTTCGGGCACTACGCCAAGTCCATGCTTGGCATGAGTTTACACCTATCCAATGATGCGAAACGCCGCGATGAAGTGATCCGTAATATAGAGCAATTCCTCAACTACGATGATGAAAACCAGACCGCGTTCCTAGAAATGGGAAACACAGAATACTGGTGGCGTTGGTATGGTAGTGAGATGGAAGCACATGCTTGGTATCTGAAATTACTAGTAGCTACTAAGCCCAAAAGCAAACAGGCGAGGGGAGTAGTGAAATTCCTCATCAACAACCGCAAGCACGCTACCTACTGGAATTCTACAAGAGACACCGCCTACTGCATAGAGGCTATCGCCGCATACATGAAAGCCAGTGGTGAGTCAGACCCAAGCGCAGAAGTGGAAGTGCTAGTAGATGGCAAGAGCTACAAGAAAGTGAAAATCACCAAAGAAAACCTCTTCAGCTTCGACAACAAGATGACCCTAGCTGGCGATGTCCTCACCACAGGAAAGCACACCGTAGAAATCCGTAGAACTGGGGCAGGTCCACTCTACACCAATGCCTACCTCACCGTCTTCACCAAGGAAGACAACATCAAGAAGGCAGGGCTAGAAGTGAAAGTAGAGCGCAGGTTTTACAAGCTCATCCCGAAGAAAGCCAAAGATAATGTAGCAGGAAATCATGGACAAGTGGTGGAGCAGAAAGCAGATAAATATGACCGCGTTCCACTCAAGCTAGGTGACAAAGTAGATAGCGGAGACACGATCGAGGTAGAACTCATCCTGGAGAGTAAGAACGACTATGAGTATATCATGTTCTCAGACTTCAAGGCAGCGGGGATGGAAGCAGAAGAAGTAAGAAGTGGCTACACCCACACCAGCAGCATGAATGCCTACATGGAAGTGCATGATGAAAAAGTCTTCTTCTTCATCCGCCAGCTTCCTCAGGGCAAACATAGCCTCACCTACAAGCTCCGCGCAGAAATCCCCGGGAAATTCAGCGCCCTACCAGCCACAGCAGACGCCATGTATGCTCCAGAACTGCGAGCCAACTCAGATGAGATGAAGATAGAGATAGGGGAGTGAGTAATTAGTGATCTGTAATCGGTGTCTCGGGCTTGCCCAGCCTCAGAGGGGCACATATAATAGCCTAGGGTAAATGCAGTGTAGCCCTAGAGACTGAATTTAATTTTTATCGAGAGGGATGAAAGCCCGACACATGCTAGAGGTAAGTTTTCACATACACTCCTATTCTAGAAAAAACTACGTAACCTCCTCAGCCTCATCTAGCAAGATCTTTAACGCTCCACCAGATAGTAGAGCTTCAAAAACGAGGGCGGTTAAAGAACATGCCATCAGAGTCAGTGCCGATACAAAGAAGACAAGCCCTATCGTTTCCAGATCCGCTAGTAGCGCACCCATAGAAAGAACACAAGAGAGTAAGCTTACTGCCCCAGCTACCTGCATCGTTCGGATCAGCTTGAGTCGATTCCTCAAATTATTGATTTGCAGAGACACCTTCTTCATATGCTCAGCATCACCCTCAGCCCACTGATCATGCAGCTTACGGATCAGCGCAGACAGCGCTAGGAACCGATTCGTATAACTAAGAAATAACAAGCTCACCGCAGGAAACAGCAACGCAGGTGTAGGTAACTCAATGTTCATGACTAAACTCTAGCGAAAATCATGCCAATCTGTTATTAAAAATAGTTCGAGATGATTACTAAGGTTATTACAGCGTCAGGTAGGATCTCCAGAAAGGAGACCATCTGCAAAGTCTAGGACTTCAATCCTAGATCATATCAACCCAAGAAATACTGCGCTGAAGGCACAGCGGAAAACTTACCTCTACGTTTTGCCTCTAGGAATGAAAGTTACGAAAAAAGAATGGACTCAGTGAATTCTGAGATGTGTTCTGGCACAACGGTATTCTTTGGGCCAATCACCGAGAGCGTTCGTTCAGGTGCTGCCTTTAGAGTAATGTGTTGGAGCTGTTTCTTGCGTGGGAATGCGGTGAGGGCACGTTTAGGGATGAAAGAAACTCCCATATTGAGAGCGGTGAGCTGGCACATCAGGTCAAAATTTTCGAGTTCCATCGTCGGTGAAATTTGTATCCCTAAATGATGAAACCATTCATCAATGATCACTCTCGATGGTGAGTCACGGGTTGGTAATATCCAAGACTGTTGTAACGCCCACTTTTTTAAATGCTGTGGTTTCAGTGAAGGTGCGGATTCATTCACTGGCAAAATAATACAAAACCGATCGGTCATCTGATGATGCACATGAGCCACTTTTTCGATCTGCTGCTGATGCGTGACAATTCCTAAATCCAGATGATTAGTCGCAATTTGTCTGAGGATCTGTTCAGAAGAAGGCTGAGAAATGATGACCTTTACTTCAGTTTGAAGATTAGATTGCTGATGGAAAATCCCAGGAAGGTGAGCCAGCGATAGAGCAGGGGAGATACCTATGTTGATCTGCTTCTGAGCACCCAAGTAATCTTCCGATATCCTCTGAATGGCAGAATCGAGAATGTTAGGAATCGCCGCAGTGTCTCTGAGTAGCTGTTTGCCAGCAGGGGTGATGCTGAGCTTCCGCGTAGTCCGATGGAACAACTGAACCCCAAGCTCCAACTCAATCGACTGAAGCCTCCGAGAAAGCGTGCTCTGCGTCAGATTCACCGCCTCAGCCGCAGTAGTAATGCTCAAATGATGATTGATCAAATGCAACAGATGCAAATCGTTAAGGTTGAGATTGGGGTTAGGAGTAGGGTTATTCATGATTTAAATACATGAATAACTACTATTGATGAATTTGTCAATAATGCGAAATTCAAGCATGCTTCATCCATGGCAGATAAAGAAGACATCAATCCACTAAACATAGCAGGAAAATTCTACAACGACATTACCTGTATCGACTGCGACCTATGCAGAGAGATAGTTCCCACAGTGTTCACCCGAGACGATGACGAAGGTCTAAGCTACGTTTACAAACAACCAGAAACGAAGGAAGAAATAGCACTAGCTATTGAAGCTATGAAAGGTTGCCCATCTGAGTCAATTGGCTGTGATGGTTAATCTCTTTTTCTCCTGGTGCCGAATGCTGGACGTCTAGAATGATGGCGCACTACTTGGATGCGCACTAGATCAGGATTATCGAGAAATAGGATATGGTAGGGGAACTTCTTTAAATTACATCGACGTAGTCCAGAATTACTTAGATGAAAGTGAGTTGGGTTCTTGCGGATTTGCACTAAGCAATTGGACAGCTCTGCCCAGAATTCATGAGCTACCTTCTCAGAAGCCTCGGTGAAGTAAAACCTCATCGCATCATTGATGTCGTCTTGAACAGATGGATGGTAGCGGATAGGTTTCAAGACTTAGGCAAGTAATTGAGCCCTGCGACGAGTTCATCATGCGAAATACACTCAACTGAACCATCTTCAGTTTCTGTCACTCTCTGCGCTACTTCTTCATCGGAAACATCGTAATCAGAGCTCCCTAAGTCATCAATCAGTGTAGCAAACAATTCCCCACGTTCCTCACGTGTAAATCGTTTAGCTTCAGCGCAAATTTCTTCTATACTCATAATGTAATCACTTTAAACTCTAATAATGTAAGGGTCAACTTCTAGTTTTTCTCTTTCCTCTGAGGTAGTTAGAGATCTAAAATAGGATTGTGGGTTTATCATGTTTTGATTACGATGCTGGCAATGTCAGACAATCAATGATTGCTCTTAACACAAACTCATCACCATCAATGAAAAAGCTCTACTTTCACCCTATCAAAAACTCTCTCATGGGAGGATCTAAGCAGTATCTGGCTGAGATCCGTGATGAGGATGATCAAGTTTACTGGAAGCTCGAAGGCAGGATGAAAGGTGGCTTTGCAATCCGTAAAATAGGGAGTTCCATTGAAAGAGATGAGGGGAATATGGTCTGCTTTGAAGAAGTGAAGAAAACCTTGTTCTTTGTGTCGTCTGCTAAGCTGCTGGGAATGACGCGACGTGAGATTAAGCCAGATTGCATGATCCATTTTATGAGGAACCGATGGGGGAGTGATAAGGAGATCATGGAGCTATTCCTAGAAGAAGGGGTAAGAGAATATAGTAACGATCACTTCACGCTCGTGCATCGTGACTTCTGGAATAAGCTAGAGATCCATACTGATGGCAGTAAAGAGAATATCTATCTAGCTGCTTGGTGGTGTTTCCATTATTGGTTTAGGAAGACAAGGCAGGGGTAAGGTTTTTCTTTCCGCTGTGCCTTCAGCACAGGATGGGTTGGGTAAGGATACCATGGGATGAATCCCATGGCTTTGAAGCCTTTGTCCCTTCAGGACCGAAAATCTCCTGAAAGAAGAATGGTTGCAAAGCCTAGGACTTCAGTCCTAGGTCAATCTCTTTGGGTTTGATTCCCCGCCCCTTGGGGCGTTATAAATTTGCGTGAGCGAATTTATCCATAAAAGTCACAACGTGACGATACTAATGTATCACATAGTTTTTCCAGCAAAATACAGGAGAGCGGTATTAGATA
>CALFBV010000238.1 GCA_937951395.1 uncultured Rubritalea sp. | reverse complement strand
TGTTTCATTACTGGGCCATACCCGAGACCTGCCAGAGTAGCGATGATAGCCATGACTACGAGGAGCTCAATTAGTGTGAATCCCTTTTTAGAAGATTTATTATTTATGGATAGTTTCATGATTATGGTGTGTTTGAGATTGCTTTGATGGTTGGAAGTTGAATTTACAATGTCAACACATTAAAGCTAGCACATAGGATGGATGATGGCAACGAAAAAGGATGATTAGAAAAGGTGTTGTGCTTATAGAGACTAGAGTGCAAGGTGTGAATATGAAAAATATTAGGGAGAGGCTATTGGGCTTAATGAAGGGTGGTAACTACCAACCGATGAATAAATCCGAGCTAGCCAGAGCACTTTCGGTTCCTAGTGCTGAAAGATCAGCGATGCGAGCAGTGCTCAACCGGATGGAGAGAAAGGGGGTGATCTCAGCGGGGAAGAAAGCGAGATATAGTATCAAAGCTAAAGTTGCTGGACCAGGAAAGGGGACGGCTCCAGGGATGATGATAGGAGTAATAAGATTTCAAAATGGTGGAAACGCGTGGTTCTATCCAGATGTTAAAAATGAGGGCAATATTGCAGCTGGGTTAAATCTAGATAAATTTGACCGAGTGTTTGTGCAGAGTTACGACACGGGACTAGCTATAGATGGAGATCGAGTGAGTGTGAGTGTGAAAATACCAAAATCATTTGAGAAGCAATCTGAACATCAGCCTGCTAGTTCGAAATATAAGAGTAAGAATTTTAAAGGTAAAAAAGGCGGGCAGGATAGAAGAGGAAAGAGCGGAAAGGGGAAGCGCGGGAAGTTCGATGATGAGGCGAAGGGTAAGGTGATGGATGTTGTCAAGAGGATGAGTAATGTGGTGTTAGGTACATTTAGAGTGAAGGGGAAGTTTCGCTACGTGGAGCCAGACTTCGTAGGGTTTCAGGGTGAGATGAAGCTAGTGGAGAGTGAAATGGATGCAAAGAGCGGTCAGCGCGTAGTAGTTGAGCTAGTCAGCTGGGATAGCAAAAATGTACCTCCTATAGGACAGATCACTAAGGTGTTAGGTTGGCCAGAAGATCCAGGTGTGGACATTGAAAGCGTTATTTCTAAGCATGGCTTGCGTGCGGGATTCCCAGGTGAAGTGAAGGAAGAGGCGGAGGCGCTTCTAACAAGATTACAAGGTGGCGCGAAGAATGAGAAAAATACTAAAGCGGGGGATGAAAATCCTAAGATTAATATACCAGAGAAAGAGTTAGAGAGGCGAGAAGACTGGCGAGATGAGCTAGTAATTACGGTTGATCCAAACGATGCGAAAGATTTCGATGACGCAGTTATCGTAAAGAGGCTAGAGAATGGAGGCTATGAACTGGCTGTGCATATAGCGGATGTATCACACTATGTGAAGCCGGGTAGCTCGCTAGATGATGAGGCGGTGAAGAGGGGGAATAGTACGTACTTAGTAGACCGGGTGCTCCCAATGTTGCCAGAGCAGATTTCAAATAATATATGTAGCTTAAGGTCAAATGTAGATCGTCTTACAAAGTGTGCGGTGATGACATTTGATAAGAACGGAATACGCAAGTCATCAAGATTCTGTGATGCTGTGATCCATAGTAAAGCTAGACTTGCCTATGAGCAGGCTCAGGTTCTTCTGGGGCTGCCATTAGAGAATAAAGACAAGATAAAGATTCCTGATGTTGGGGAAGACATCATTGATGGACTTAAGCTAGCATGGGAGCTAGCGAGTATTCTGCGGAAGAAACGATTTGCCGATGGTGCGCTCGACCTCGAGTTTGAGGAGACGAAGATAGTGCTAGATGATAAGCTCAAGGCGGTGGATGTAGTAGCTGTGGTGCATAATGAAAGTCATCAAATGGTGGAGGAATGTATGCTTGCTGCGAATGAAGCAGTGGCTGTAGCGCTGAAAATGCAGCGCAAGAGCGCTATCTATCGTATCCATGAAGACCCAGATTTCGATAAGCTCAATGAGTTCGCGGAGAAGGCGAGAGCGCAAGGTTACAGGGTGGGTGACCTCACGAATAAGAAGCATATCCAAGATCTGTTAGATAAAGTCAAAGGCACCACTAATGAAGAGAGCATCAAGATAGGACTTCTGAAGAGCCTGAAGCGTGCTGCCTATAGCACGGATGCATTTGGTCACTACGGCTTGGCTAAAATGGACTACTGTCATTTCACCAGCCCTATTCGCAGATACGCAGACCTAGTGGTGCATCGCGCACTGCAATCATTGTTAGTGAATCCACCTGAGAAGCCTGATAGAAATCCTAAGCTAACTGAAATCGCAGAGATAGCCGCTCACATTTCTGATACTGAGAGAAAGAGTGCCGAGGCTGAAAATGAGACCAAGCGGATGAAGATGATGGAGTATCTAGTGAGCATCCAGGAAGACTCTGGAGGTAAGGTTTTCAAAGCGCTTGTGACTGACGTGCGGAGGATGGGACTGTTTGTAGAAATTTCATCCATGAGGGTGAAAGGTCTCGTGAAAGTGGAAGATCTGCCTGGAAGAAGCCATGATAACTGGCGGATGGAAGGCATGCGTTATGTAAGTAGTAGTGGTCAGGAAATAAAACTAGGTGAGAAAGTCAACGTGGAGATAAAGCGCGTGGATCTAGAACGCAAAATGGTGGATTTCAGGATCGTTGAAAATTCTTAAAATCTAATCGACATCTAGCTAATCTAAAGGCTTATTACGAATCGAGTTTGAATCCGAAAAATAAGATTATGTCATCAGTGTATAGAAAAATAAAAGGCGGAATAACAGCTCCGAAAGGCTTCGTCTCCAGCGCAGTCACTGCAGGGGTCAAGGATCCAGAGGCAACCCGCCTAGACCTAGCATTGATAGCTAGTCAAGAGGAGTGTGTAGCGGCAGGAACCTTTACCACGAATAGGGTGAAAGCTGCTCCCGTGAAGGTGAGCCAGACTCATCTAAGAGATGGAGATGTGCGCGCGATTCTAGTCAACAGCGGCAATGCAAATGCTTGCACCGGAGTAAATGGACTGCAAGATGCCAGAACATGCACGAGACTTGTAGGTAAGCTTTTAGACCTGAAGCAATCACAAGTGGCAATTTGCTCCACCGGTGTGATCGGTCTGCCGATGCCAATGGTGAGGATAGAGCCTAAGTTTGATGAGCTAGTAAATGGTCTCAAGCGCGGTGAGGGGACATCAGTGGCGCAAGCGATCATGACTAGCGATACATGTCATAAGGAAATTTCTGTAAGCCTAGAGATAGATGGAGTGAAAGTAAAAATAGGAGCCTGCGCTAAGGGTGCAGGAATGATTAACCCATACATGGCTACTATGCTATGTTTCGTTACTACTGATGCTAAGATCAACAAGGGTGTTCTTAGCAGTTTCGTCTCCCACGCCGTAGAATTTTCCTTTAATAGGATCACCATTGATGGCGATATGAGTACAAATGACAGCGTTATCATGCTAGCAAATGGAGCCAGTGGGGGGAAAGCAATCAGGCGCGGCACTAAGGATGCAAAGAAATTTCAAGCGGCTCTGAACTACGTGATGCTAGAAATGGCGAAGTCATTAGTGAAAGATGGCGAGCGTGTTACGAAATTTGTCACAGTGAATGTGAAGGGGGCCAAGTCATACAATGATGCCAAGAAAGTGGCGGAGGCTGTGGCTAACTCATCACTAGTGAAATGTTCGTGGAATGGAAACGACCCAAACTGGGGTCGAATCATCCACGCTGTAGGTTACTCAAAAGCGATGGTAAAAGAAGAACTCATCGATATCCATATCGGTGGTCTAGCTGCTTGTCTTGGCGGAATGGAGGCGGAAGTAAGCATGGATGCGTTGCGTAAGAAAGTAGCGGGAGATGCCTTTACCATCGAAATAAACCTCAATCTGTGTGAAGGTGAATACACCATTTATAGTAGTGACTTATCGCCAGAATATGTGGACTTCAATCGCTCTGAGTATGCCTACTGGAAGCAGGCTAGAAAAGATGGATTAACTCAGCAGTAAAAATTCTATGGAATAGAGTCATGAGTTTACTTCTCATATATCTAGTTACATGCTAGTTTTTAGGTCGTAGCACATTGATTGAGTCAATGATATCTCCACCATTGTGTATGATGTGATGCGCAAAACTGGTGATAGAATGGTAACTCAATCAAGAGCTACTAATGACTAATCCAACCATGTTACCCGATAATCACTCAGCCCCGAAAGAAGCTAAAGAAACCATAGCAGATCCTGCGGAGGTAAATGCGCTGGTTAGAGAGATCGCGCAGTTCTCATCTTCTGAGCCGCTCGCCAGTCAAGGGGCACTTGAAGTATACTTAGGCACAGCTGAGCAGATGCCCAATGTTATCCATGAGGTAGGTAGGCTCCGAGAGATCGCTTTCCGTGCTGTGGGGGAGGGCACAGGAAAAGCCCTAGACTTGGATGAATTTGATCCATACTACCAGCATCTCATACTGTGGGATAGAGAGCAGCACTGTGTCGCAGGTGCTTATCGCCTAGGCTGTACTGATACGATCTTTGCCAAATATGGACCGAAAGGAGTCCTCTCATCTTCGTTTTTCGAGTTTGAGCAGCCATTCATAGATTTTCTTAATCCTGGTCTAGAATTAGGCAGAGCATTTGTCGCGCACAGTCATCAGAAATCTATTTTTGCACTGTCGCTCTTATGGAAAGGGGTGTCCTGCTTCGTGGCACAGAATCCACGCTACAGTAAGCTCTTCGGAATGATTAGTATTAGTAATGACTATACTCAAATTTCGCAAGACCTTATCGTTAAATATCTGCGTAAATCTCATCTCAACAACACCGTTAGCAAGTGGGTAAAACCACATAATCCATTTAAAGAAATCCCCACTAATTACGATGAGATTAGCCCTATTCTTACAAACATCGAGCAAGTGGCAGCTAAGGTCTCTGAGGCTGAGAAAGACGGTAAAACCATACCAGTATTGCTGAGACAATACTTAAAGCTAAATGCAACTCTGTTAGAATTTAATGTAGATCCTAACTTCGAATACAGCCTTGATGCGTTAGTTCTGGTAGACTTACATGAGGCTCCTGCGATGATTCTCACCAGATACATGGGCAAGGAAGCTTACCTCAGATTTAAAGAAGCTAGGGTTTAACAAGGCGTTGAATTATCCTTCTGCCTGCTTCTCATTATCCATCTCTGCAAATACCATCAGACCAGCTGTTGTATTGATTGTAGAGATAACTGTCACGCTCTGAGTAGTGCCTATTTTGGAAACTCCGTTGTTCACCACAATCATCGTTCCGTCAGGTAAATAGCCCACCCCTTGGTGCTCTTCCTTACCTGTGCGAACGATTGGAAGCTGGACCCTAGTGCCTACGTCTACTTGAGGTTTTAGAGCCTCGTTCATGTCGTTTAGATTTAGAACATCCACATTCTGGAGTCTTGCCACTTTAGTTAAATTATCATCCGTAGTCAGTATCTGAGCATTCAGGATCTGACAAATTTGTAGTAAATGAGCATCGTGGCTATCCTCAGATGACCTCGCCTGAGAGTCATGCACCGTCACCTTACCATCACGCAAGGTTTGTAGTTTTTCTAGGCATTCTAGTCCGCGTTGACCGCGCTGCCTTCTGCCAGGGGACGGAGAGTTCGACATGATTTGTAGCTCTTCGAGCACAAATCTAGGAATAATAATGTTTTTCTCTATAAATCCAGATTGCATCACGGACGCGATCCTTCCATCTGTGATCACATCGCTATCTAACAGTAGTGGTCTGCCTGTAGTAGAATCACTTCTAAAGCGCACATAAGGAATCACCACAGCGAAGTCATCTTGGCCACTCCGTAAGGAAATCACTGTGCCTAGAAATCCCAGACTAGCATAC
>CALFBV010000237.1 GCA_937951395.1 uncultured Rubritalea sp. | reverse complement strand
GACCCAAAGAGATCTGGTGCTGCTGGCTGCATGGGCGACATTGGCGTGCATGCAGAAAACTTAGCTGAGTATATTACTGGATTACACATTAAGGAAATCGCCGCGGATCTGACTATTTTTGTCGATGGCAGAATGCTGGATGATGATGGTAATATTTTGTTACGCTTTGAAAATGGAGCCAAAGGAATTCTCCACTCATCACAGATTTGCGTAGGTGAAGAGAACAATCTCAACATTCGTATCTGGGGAGAAAAAGGTGGACTAGAATGGCATCAGAATGAGCCAAACACGCTCCTAGTAAAACACCGTGAAGAGCCTACCCAAGTTTACAGAACAGGAAACGGTTACCTCTGTGAAGCAGCAAGCATAGCTCGTACACCACCTTCTCATCCAGAAGGCTACTTAGAGGCTTTTGCTAATATTTACTTAGAATATATTGGTCATGTCAGAGACAGGCTCAATGGTGAGGAAAAAGCCAGCTACGACTACCCTACAATCGATGTAGGAATCCGTGGTATGGCATTCATTGAAGCTACTGTGGAGTCATCTAAGAACAACGCAGCTTGGACCAAGCTCTAATAGAACTCTAAAGTAATTTACAGATATGGCTGATAAACAACAAGAAAAACTGAACTACAACATCCTAGGAGATGATCATGCCCCCGAGGCTGAAAAGATAGCCAAATACACTGGTGACGTAGACTGGAACTACCTCAAGCCGCATTACAAAACTGGCGCTATGATCTATGTAGACCCTACTCTATCTCTAACAGAAGTAGCCGAGGCGTTTACGAAAGACGATAAAGCTCAGGTGCAAGATTGGCTCAGAAAAGCGGACTTAGTAAAGCCCTCGCACCTTCACGAGGACTGGTGGGAACATGATCAGACAAGATTCACAGCTGTGGTCATCACACCGTTCGTGCTCGCACAGCCACTAGAAAAAGTCTAACCCATCCCTAGAGTTTAAAAGAGATTCATGATCTCTTCTTTTTTCTGCTTACTCAAAATCATGTAAGCCTTGTTATCATCTCTCCATGCAATCACATTGTAATGCGACATTGGACAATTTCTGCAAGCCTTGAGCCTCATTTCACTCATGCTTTGTAGCTTAGAAAAATCCTCTACAGAACCTACTTTTAGCACCATCAGGTAATAACCCTCCTGTTCTTTTTCCCTAAAGTGAACCATTGATGCTTCCACACCGTTATCGAGTTTAACTCTTTTCCCTCCTTCGGTATCCATAGAGATCAGCCCCTTAGGAATTGTAGACGCCTCAGGGAGTCCCTCTTTGACTAACCATGAGTTCACGCTAGACAGCGATGTATTAGTAAACTCTAACTCATTAGAAACATTGAGCTGCTTTCCTGACGCCATCTGCACCAAATGCATGTCTACCTGATTACCAGATTGGTTATTAAGCGAAGAAGTCCAGAAGATTGCTCCTAATAGGAGAAGTGCGGCAATCGCAGCCACGTTAAGCCAACGCATCGGAAATTTAACTATCTTATTGAAGTCAACCTCCTCTTTTTTCTGTTCTTGCTTCTGGGCAGATTCATGCTCCACTTCCATTGCTGAAATAATTTGATTCCTCAGCCCTACTGGAGGCGAAACATTCACCAATGCACCAACAAATATAGCATCTAACTCTGTCGACACCTCTTCACTCATTCCCCCCTCCTCTTGGTCCATAACCGCGAGTATTTCATCACGAAGCCCATCTGGTATATCGACAGAACATAAAGCCTCAGAAAATGCTGCATCATGTGCGCGCTGCTGACATAGCCACTGTCCCAACTCACGATCCTCGGCAGCTAACTGAAGAGCCTCAGCAAAGTCAGGATTATTCGCATCCGCCCCATCTGGGCGATAGCTTTCTAAGATAAATTTTGCGTGTTCTTTATCCATTTGAATTTTTCCTTTCTTTCATATTTATCGTTACTACTTTTGAGCTTTCTTCTAATTTTTCTCTCATTTTCTTCTTCAGTAAATCCTTACCTCTAGAGATGCGGGACATCACTGTTCCCATCGGAATATCTAACACCTCTGCTATCTCCTTATAACTATGCTGCTGGAGAAAAAACAGCGCTAATGGCGCCCGAAATGTCTCATCTAAGCTATTTAACACAGCCACAGCCCGCTTTGCGTCGATCGATCTACCAGCCTCCTCCTCCTTAGATTCTAAATGATATTCAGAGTCTTCTAAATCCGTCTCAGGAAATTTATTAGACCTTCTGGCACCTGATAGAAATTCTCGGTAAAGTGTAGTAAAAAGCCAAGTCTTAGCCTTACTCCTATCCTTTAACTGCTCCCCCTTTTGCGCCCAGATACTAAATGTCTGCTGCACCAAGTCCGCCGCGTTATCAGGGTTCTTAGCCAAACTATAGGCAAATCGATACAACGGCTGGTAATGCCCATCTACTAATTCTTGAAATTCACTCATTCTTGTTTTCTATATTTATAAGAGTCATCGCAGAAAAACTTATTCCAGAGAAACTCACTATTATTACAATTCACTCAATTCCTTAGAAAAGCTCCCTGACAAAATAGGAAATCTGCACCAAGTCTTGGGATCTAGATTCTCATCGTCTAAGTGGAATGATGGAGCGTAGCGTTCACGTTTCCATTGATTTCTACTCCAGAGCTTGAAGAATTTGATCACCCAACCTTTCATCACACTCTCTTCATAGTCAGGGAAACGTCTCCTCATCAGCGCCAAGACATCTTTCGGGCAGCGTTTATCTCGGATCGCAGCTTTCTCTATCGCATCGAGGACAGGATACGGCATCAG
>CALFBV010000236.1 GCA_937951395.1 uncultured Rubritalea sp. | reverse complement strand
ATAAATACGGTGGTTGCTTCTCTGTATTTATGCTTGGTGTCGAAATGTATTCGGCAATCTCTGAGTTTTTTGTTATGAACTTTAGCTTTTCTTGCGCGGTCTCTGGCGAGTTTTTTGATCCCCTTTAGCTCCTTGCGCTCTTTTTCTGCTACTAGTATACGTTTCTGCAGAGCTTCAGCTACTTGCGGGTGCTTATGAAGATGGTTGTCGAGGTGCTCTTTAAGAAAGTTTAGGGTAAATGTGCGCACCGTCTCACCATCTGGCGCCACATTTGTAGATCCGAGTTTAGTCTTGGTCTGACTCTCAAACACCGGTTCTTCTACACGGATGGAAATCGCCGCCGTTAATCCTGCTCTGATGTCTGATGGCTCATACTGCTTCTTATAAAAGTCTCTTAGCACCTTTACCACGGCTTCACGAAATGCGGCCAAATGAGTTCCTCCTTGTGTAGTGTGCTGGCCATTGACAAATGAGTAGTAGTCTTCGCTACTAGACATCGTGTGAGTAAAGGTGACGTCCAGATCATTTCCACTAAGATGAATTGGCTCATAGAGCATTTCTTCGTCCGTCTCTTCCTTGAGCAAATCAAGTAATCCGTCCTTAGATTTAAACTTCTTGCCGTTGAAGACCACCGTCAGACCTGGATTCAGGTATGAATAATAGCGGCACATTTTCTCTACGTGGTGCGCTCTGTATTTTGTCTTCTTGGGGAAAATTTCGCGGTCTACATCGAAGCTGATTCGGGTTCCATTCAGGCTGTCCTTATCTTTACGAGGCTTCTTCATTTCCTCGGTGACTTCCCCCCGGCTAAATTCGATCGCCTTAGTTTCTCCATCACGCCAAGCTTGGATCTCGAAGAATATAGAAAGTGCATTCACTGCCTTAATACCCACACCATTTAGACCTACAGATTTCTTGAATGCTTCACTGTCATACTTGGCGCCGGTATTTATTTTAGCCGCGCAGTCCATGAGTTTTCCGAGTGGAATCCCCCTGCCGAAATCTCGCACTTCGACACGATCCTCATCATCGATATTGACATGGATTTCCTTACCATGGCCCATGACGAACTCA
Organism: uncultured Rubritalea sp.; assembly: GCA_937951395.1. GTDB lineage: Bacteria > Verrucomicrobiota > Verrucomicrobiia > Verrucomicrobiales > Akkermansiaceae > Rubritalea. The sequence continues at coordinate 4,809 of CALFBV010000236.1, read as the reverse complement.
TCAATAGAGTTATCCATCACTTCCTTGAGTAAGATGTAGATGCCATCTTCTGGGCTAGCACCATCAGCCAGTTTGCCGATATACATACCTGGACGCAAGCGGATGTGCTCTTTCCAGTCTAAACTCTTGATGTCGTCTTCTGTGTAAGTTGCCATGATAGAAATTGCTTTTAATTAAGATGCGTTAAATAATCTCTCCTTGCAACTACCAAATATAAGATTTTGAGGACTCTATTTCTGAGCAGGCTCCCCTGCTATTCTCGTGTCTTTTTTCATTAGAAATGAAATGGCGATTCCCGGCAGCAGAGAAACCCAGGTCCATGCGCGGATGGACTCGATGAGATCCTCTTCTTCTGAGACTCTTGGGAGGACTCGTGTGCGCTCGATGAGAGATGTCATCTGCGCTGCAGCTTCTTTTTCCACACCACGTGAAAACCATAGGCTGCTGATGCAGCCTGCGAGAACTAACCCTACGATGGTAATAGTCCACATAGCGGGAACTTTACCTACAACAGTACATAGAGTGCAGCCCACAAATATCAGTGGAGGCAGAATGTAGCCAAGCTTGATGCATTTGGAGCGCCAGCGGATGAGTTTTTCGTAGTCTTCCCATAAACCGGAAAGTCCTAGTTTGATGAGTTGTCTGGCAATGTCTGAGCTAGATGTTGAGCCGCGGTATTTTTCGCCGATGAGAGCCACACCTTCTGCGTCAAGTGGTTTGCCTGCCCACGTGCGCTTTTTAAATTTATATTTCGCTTTGGGATATTTTGCAGAGAGCTTCTTTAGGATCGTCTCCAGATCTACGGATAAATATTCAGACTTAGCGAGCCTCCTGAAGCCAAATAGATTCGCAAGTATAAGCGCTCCAGCGATAGGGAGAGCGCTCATGAGTATTAAAAAGGGTTTCATAAATCTAGAGCTACTAACCAGATGTTAGTTCTTAGAGAAATAGCCTTTAGGGTGGGACTCTGTCTTGAATCTTTCCAGCTGACCAGAAAGACTATAGCTACGTCTCCTAGCAGATGAGCTGCTTCCGTAGATGTCTAATCTACCATACTTACTAGCTTCTACTGCTTTCTCCCCCCACTCGACCGCACTCTTTCTATCGCCTTTTGCATGATGCAGTTCTCCCATCGTATCAAGATAAGAAGCTTCGAATGGTGTAAGCTCTAGTGATGTCTCTGAGTGCTTTATCCCTTCATCTACTTTGCGGACTGCGCGTGAGAGTATCCAAGCTAGTGTGTTGTGAGTATTAGAGCACTTGGGGAATTCTTCAATAGAGCTTGCGAGGTGCTGGTAGGATTCTTCTACCCATAGGTCATATTGTTTGGCTAGATCTGTGGTTCTAATTGCTGGATAGAAATGATCCGCTAGGTTTCCGTCACCTACGACTGCGTGATGCGCATTAGCTAGCATCTTTAAGCCCTTCGCCTTTTCACCTGAGTGATAAAGTTCCATACCTCTAGTAAACTGAGTGTTGTAGTAGTCGCTCGTGTAGTAGCTGATGTTAGAACTAACGATGCTGCTAGGCTGCTCCACCATATCTCTGGCAGCATTGACCATATAAAACGAGGCTGCTTTTCCCCATTGTTGAGCACTTGTGTAGGAATTAGCGGGTCTAGATAGATAGGATAGTGAGTATTTGTATAGACCAGAGTCTCTCTCTACAGAACCGATAATGAGAAGGCGCTCAATGATCTCTGTCGATATGTCATCATACTCAGCGAGGTAGTGCTCTATTGCGATATCACGAAGCTCATAATCCAGGCCGATGCTGATTAGTTTAGCGTAATTGAGAAGTTCATCAGCCTCCTCAATATCTCCCATTTTACGTTTTGCTATAGAGTAGATCGCATACCATTTCGGTGAATTTCTAATAAATGAGCGATCTTCATCTAGGATGGTGACAATGCCTTTCCAGTCTAAACAATCGGCAAGGCTTCTAAGATATTCAAGTTTCCTCATCGGAATCGAATCTTCGACCTCTTCAGCATCTAACAGCTGTTTGGCATGCCGTGCGGAGCTGATCGCGTCTTGCCTATACGTAGCTACGGAGTGTAGCGCTGTGCGCATTAATTTCAGGCTCATGTTTCCCTCATTAGTAGCTATTTTGATGAGTTCGTCTTGGAGCTGGAGGTAAGTTTTTAGCTCAGCTTGGTAGACTCCCATGACGACAGCTAAGTCACGGAAAGATTTCTCAGGCGCAACTCCTACTCGCTTAAGTAAAGTGTTCCAGACTAGGTCTGTCTCCACAGTGTCATCGTAGAGGTAGGTCACCATTTGCTCGTAGGTCTTATCGTCATCACCTCTCTCTAGGACGATGTCGATGGCTAGGTCATGCATTCCTAGATTAGCGATGGACTCCGCGACTTTATACCACTCATTATTTTCCTGAGCTTGAAGTTCTTTTAGTAGAGGAGTCATCACGGACTTAGCTATGTCGCGCTCTCCTCTTTTGTAGTAAAATTCAGCAACTGTGAGAAGTCTATCCTGATAAGAAAGCGTGTCTGGACCAGCAAACTCAAGCTTATCATCTTGGTCTATTTCAAATTCCTCGATAGCTAGTATCGTATTGTCTTTGATGAATTTTTTAAGAGTGTCTTCATCTAATATCCCTAGTATTGCGAGCGCTTTCTTTGGTTGTTCTTTGTGATCTGCGTATAAAAATGAATCATAGCGGAATTTTTTAAGTGAGTATGGTTCGACAAGATTAGCACCTCCAGTCAGACAAAGAATTTTTATCGCCTGATATTGTATATTAGTAGGAGCATCTTTGATAGACGCTTGAAGGATCTGCTCTTGCTGAGCGTGGACCTTTTCAACAAAGTCATCACTATCACCATCATACTGCGCCTTAATCACAGCTAATCCTACTTTTGCTGTGAAAGCCGCCTTCTTGAAATAGTATTCAAACATCAGACTAGGATCGCCTTCTAATAAATTCAGATTAGCAATGACACCCATAATGCTCTCTCTCTGCGCGAATTTCCGGATGTCTGCGCGATTCGTCTTTTCTAGATTCAAGTGCCTCTCCCAGTCTTTATCAAGCAGCTCGATATTTAACTTCCCGATGCGATCTAGCTCATCATTGAGTTTGCCGGTAAGTGCATAGAGGTAGGCTAAAGATCTCTGAGTAGTCTCATTATTAGGAGCCATCTTAAGCTGTTCTATTGCGGCCTCTATATCACCCTTCGCCACGGAATCCTTAGCTGCTCGCTGAGCTAGGAAATTAAAATCTTCATAAAGGCTCAACGCTAAAGCCCTATCTTTCATCTCAGAAAGCATGAATAACATCTGGGTATACGCCCTCTCAGCATAGAGCTCTCTCATGATGTCTTCCTTTTGATCATTAGTAGCATCATCGAACGATTCTACTAGCTTCGCAATATGAGGAGGAGAGTCAGGTGAAACCCCCGCTCGTATGAACTTAAGTAACTCTGTAGATCTGGAAATGAGCTCTGGATTACCTGATGAAAGCGCATTCTCTAATGCCGCCAGAGCAGGTTTACCTCTGCGCCAGACTAGATTAGTCGCCTCTTCACGGATGACAAAGCTTTCATTTGCTAGCTGCTTCACCAGCTCTTCATGATTAAGATCCTCCAGCACTAACTTTTTCGCTTCTAGAGTTTTCTCAGAACTGGCCCCATCCACTAACTGGTCTACTGGTTTTTCAACAATCCCATTTTCTCCATTCGGCCCATTTGGATGCGGGGCTGCGATGTCTGCCATTCCAACTGCCGCGGCTAATAGTCCAGCAATTGAGATTCCAGTGGAAATGCTTTTTTTTGTGTGTAGTGAAGTCATTGTGAAGTAATGCTTAGTGCGTTAGAGAGCATACGCTTAATCATGTCGAAACACCAGTTTTCTTTTAGTTCTGGATTTATCCTTAAAAGGACTAGCTGATTTCTCAGGCTAGTCTTTTTGATGAACTTACGCTCTTTAGCAACTAGACAAATTACTCTTCTGCATAGGCTTCCATCCCGATGCATGAGCACATGAGATTTCTATCTCCGTAGACGTTGTCCACTCTACCTACATACGACCAGAATTTGTGTTCACGTAGACCTGCTACTGGGTAGGCTGCTTTCTCACGGCTGTATGGTCTGTCCCAGCTATCGCTAGTGACCACTTCCGCTGTGTGTGGTGAGTTAGTGAGGACATTGTTCTCCTTATCCGCTGTGCCATCGATGACTTCTTGGATTTCGGCGTGGATAGAAATCAGAGCATCACAGAAACGGTCTATCTCTTCCTTAGACTCAGACTCAGTAGGCTCTATCATGAGGGTTCCAGATACCGGGAAACTCATTGTCGGGGCGTGATAACCGTAATCGATGAGACGCTTTGCTACGTCCTCCACACCGATTCCAGACGCTTCTGTTAGAGGGCGAACATCGATGATGCATTCATGCGCCACGAGACCTTTGTTACCTTTGTAGAGGATCGGATAATATTCCTTGAGGCGAGTCGCTACGTAGTTCGCATTTAAGATAGCTATCTTAGTAGCCTCGGTGAGACCAGCAGAGCCCATCATGGCTATGTACATCCAGGAAATAGTATTAATCGAAGCACTGCCGAATGGAGCAGCACTAACCGCACCTTCTTGAGCCTCAGAATTTCTGTGTCCAGGAAGGAAAGAAACGAGCTGCTGAGCGACACCGATAGGACCGACTCCTGGACCTCCGCCACCGTGAGGGATGCAGAATGTTTTATGGAGATTGAGGTGACAAACATCAGCTCCAATGTGACCTGGGCTGGTGAGACCAAGCTGGGCGTTCATGTTTGCTCCATCCATGTAGACCTGACCACCATG
>CALFBV010000235.1 GCA_937951395.1 uncultured Rubritalea sp. | reverse complement strand
AGTAGTGTAGGAAAGCATGGAGATGAAGGGATGATTGCGAAGTATGTAAAGAATCAGGGTGGAGAATATCAAGAGCTTCATAAAGATCACCAGCTTACGCTATTCTAAATACCCCGTCCGCTTGCGGCGGGGTTCTTTATTCTCCAATTTTAATTATCGAATGATTTTAGCGGTGATACGGCTCACCTTTTTGGATGGTGGCGACTCGGTAAAGCTGCTCTAACAGGACGACCAGTGCTAGCTCGTGCTGGAGAGTTAGAGGGCTGAGTGCCCAGACGAGATCAGCTTTTTTACGGAGTTCTGGGGTGTGCCCGTCTGAAGCTCCGATGTGGTAGGTGGCGCGCTTTTCTCCGCGCATTTCCCAGTGGTTTATTTTCTTTAGAAGTAGGTCGGTTGTGAGCTGTTCTCCGCGTTCATCGAGCACGATGCGGATGGTGCCTGGGCTGTCTGACTGGTCGAGATGGCGCTGAGAGACTTCTTCTGAGCTGCCGTCCTTAATGTGCTTCAGCTCATAACTGCCGTAGCGTTTGAGCCGTTTCTGATACTCGGCTACACCGTCTTTGCAGTATTTAAGGGCTGGCTTTCCTGCGGCGATGATCGTGTGTTTCATGTGATGAAATTTATTAAGAGCTGGCTATTTCAGCCCTAAATTATCTGATCTTAGCTAGATAAATGTCAGGGTTAGCTTCAAAGGCTTTAATGCAAGAAGTGCAGCAGAATTTCACTTCCTGACCATTGTGAACCCGTGTGTATGTCTTGGGTGTGCTGTCAAGCTTGGCACCGATGACCATGCATGTGTCTAGTGGGTATGGTTTTATTTTTGCGGTTGTACCGCACTTTGCAATGGTTGTTGGTGTGGTTAGTTTGTTATTTTGGGGGGTGTATGCACATGAGCTGAATGTTATGATAGCTAGTGATGTTATTAGGAATGAGCTGATTTTTGATGTAGTTTTCATTGTTTAAAAAGATTGATTAGAGGTAGTGTAGTGTGGCTACAGAAATATTGAAGTTTTATAATGGAAATTTTCTCAAGAGAGTGCAGAGTGTAGCTATCTAATAACAAAACAAAAATTATGTGGACAACAATAATAGTATTAATAGTAGTAGCCGTGCTGGTAGCATTTTGGCTGATGGGAATGTATAATGGGCTAGTGACAAGTAGAAACCGCTATAAGAATGCGTTTTCGCAGATCGACGTGCAGCTGAAGCGTAGGCATGACCTGATACCAAATCTTGTTGAGACTGCTAAGAGCTATATGAAGCATGAGAGCGAAACATTGGAAAATGTGATCAAGGCGCGTAACGCAGCGAGTGATGCACGTAAATCTGTCTCACCTGAAGATTCCGTTTCTATGGGAGCATTAGCTGCTGCGGAGACTAGCTTAGGATCAACAATGGGGAGCTTCATCGGACTTTCAGAAGGCTATCCTGATCTAAAGTCTAACCAAAACATGATGCAGCTAAGTGAAGAACTCACTACTACTGAAAATAAGGTAGGCTTCTCTCGCCAGTCATACAATGATGCGGTGACGATGTACAACAATAAGTGCGAGACTTTCCCTTCTAGCATCTTCGCTGGAATGTTCAATTTCAACCAAGCGGTTCTCTTCGAGGTAGCAGATGATGCAGAGCGCGAAAGCGTCAAGGTATCATTCTAGAAGTTTTAGTATCACAGTGAGCAGGAGAAATTTTGCTCATTGTTGATCTACTTTTTACTGATCAAATATGAATTTCTACGAAGCTCAGGACGATGCGCGTAAGCGGACGAAGTGGCTAGTGCTCTACTTCATCCTTGCGGTGATGGGGGTCGTGGCTGCGGTCTATGCCGTGGTGGGCTTTGCGTATCAGTGGCAGGGCGGGAGTGAGGTGATCTATCGTGATCAGTTCGGTAATCAGACTCGTGATGAGACGAGCGGTGCGTGGTGGGATCTGGGCAGATTTTTCACTGTCGCTGTGGTGACCACAGGCGTCATTCTGTTAGGAAATGTATTTAAATCTCTACAGCTCGCTGGAGGCGGTGCCGCAGTGGCACGGGATGTGGGAGCCAGACCGGTAGACCCGCATACTACGGATCTGGATGAGAAGAAGCTCGTCAATGTGGTGGAGGAAATGGCAATAGCTAGTGGACTGCCAGTGCCGCAGGTCTGGATCATGGATGAGGAGGCTGGGATCAACGCATTCGCAGCCGGAACAGAGCCAGGAAATGCGGTTATAGGTGTGACGCGGGGCTGTGTGCAGCGTCTAACTAGGGGCGAGCTTCAGGGGGTGATAGCGCATGAGTTTAGTCATATTTTGAATGGAGATATGAAGCTGAATATGCGCCTGATTGGTTGGCTGTTCGGCATCATGATGTTGTCTATGTTGGGACGGATGCTGTTTAATTCACTGCGCTTCGTGCGTGTGAGGAATAATAGTAAGGATAACAACGGGGGGCTAATCATCGCGCTACTTATTACAGGTGTGGCGCTGATAGTGATCGGTTCAATAGGCGTGTTTTTCGCAAGGATGATCCAGGCTGCTATCTCTCGCCAGCGTGAATACCTAGCAGATGCGAGCGCGGTGGAGTTTACCCGTGATCCTAGCGGGATAGCAGGTGCACTGAAGAAGATAGGAGGGCAAGAGTTTGGCTCTAAACTAAATAGCGCCAAGTCTGGTGAAGCGAGCCATATGTTCTTCGCTGATGGTGGGATGTTTAGTTTCGGGTTCGATACACACCCTCCACTCAATGTCCGTATTTCAGCGATTGAGAAATCGTGGGATGGGAAATTCAAAGAGACGGAGCTGCCACCAGTAGCGCATCAGGGCAGACCGAGTAACGCTAGAAATAGTGGACGCCAGATGAATGATGCTAGGCTTAGTGGCTTCTCAGGTGGTGTGCCGAGTAGTAAGACGGAAATTAAAGTAGATCGCCAAGATTGGGACGACATCGGGGATTCATCACAACAGGATGTAAGCGTGGGGCAGCGGATCTTAGAGTCGATCTCTGAGGAGTGGATAGAGGCTTGTCATGACCGTGAATATGCACAGGCGTTAGTCTTTGGTCTACTTTTGGCTGAAGATGATGAGTTACAACAA
>CALFBV010000234.1 GCA_937951395.1 uncultured Rubritalea sp. | reverse complement strand
CAAAGCAATCATTCAGAATTAATGCTTGATCAAAAACTGAAAGCAAAGCAAATAACATGGATATCAAACGACAAGCCAAAATTTCCATTGAGCTGCTCTGCCAAAATCAGATATCGTCAAGACGATCAAGAATGCGTTGTTACTGAACATGATGAAGAGACCATTCGCGCAGCAGACTGGATCATCGACATCGGCCCCGAAGCCGGCCTTAACGGAGGTAAGCTTTTATTCACAGGCACCCCTAAGGATCTCCTGAAATCCAAAAGCTCCCTCACCGCAAAATACCTCAGCAAAAAAGTAACTAAACCAGTCACCACCGAAGATCGACAGCCGATCACTGATCACCGACTCATCATCAAAGGCGCCACAGAACATAACCTTAAGAATCTAACAGTCGCTATACCATTAAACCAACTAGTCTGCGTGACCGGTTCATCAGGATCAGGGAAATCCACCCTCATCCACAACATTCTCCACCGCACCTTAGCTAGGAAATTTCACCGCACAAAAGCCATCCCAGGCGCACATAAATCCATCGAAGGCATGGAACATATCGACCGCGTCATCGTAGTCGATCAATCCCCGCTAGGTAAATCTCCACGCTCAAACCCCGCTACCTACACCGGCGCGCTCGACCACGTCCGCGCCCTCTTCGCCAAGCTTCCCCTCTCCCGTCAGCGAGGTTACAAATCCGGTAGATTTTCCTTTAATGTCAAAGGTGGACGCTGCGAGAAATGCTCAGGCGATGGTGCGCTAAAAATAGACATGCACTTCCTCGCAGACGCCTACATCCCCTGTGATTCCTGCCACGGGAAACGCTACAACCGCGAGACTCTAGAGATCACTTACAAAGGAAAAAACATCTCTGAGATCCTAGAAATGACCGCCCAGCAAGCCTCAGAATTCTTCACCAAAGTCCCTAAACTAGACGCAATCCTCACTTCACTGGTCAACGTAGGTCTGGGCTACATCACCTTAGGACAACCCGCCAACACCCTAAGCGGAGGAGAAGCCCAACGCGTAAAACTCGCCACAGAACTCGCCAAATCCTCAGCCGGAAACACCCTTTACCTTCTAGACGAACCCACCACAGGACTTCACTTCAAAGATATAGAGATCCTCCTCAACGCTCTAACAGATCTACGAGATGCTGGTAACTCCCTCATCATCGTAGAGCACAACCTAGACATCATCCGCCACGCAGACCACATCATCGACCTAGGCCCAGGCGGCGGAAAACACGGCGGAGAACTAGTAGCCGAAGGCACACCTGACCAGATCGCCAAGTCTAAGAAATCTCTAACTGGAAAGTGGCTTAGGTAGAATCGGTTATCGGCAATTAGCTACTAGCATAGAATCCAAGCCATCATCAACAGCAGCCACAAAGCCAAAATACTTCATAAACACTATGGGCTTATTTGTTTTATGGAGTGGCATAATACCTCTGATATCTGTGGTAGAGAATAATCAGAATAACAAACCTAATTGCGTTGCTATACTGTACTTTCATGCAGCCTGACTATCTCCCCCATCTGCCCATCTTTAAAGTCATAGGCTGGTATCCAGAGGTAATCTTTTTTGTTCTGGTAGAGGAGCATGCCTAGCTTGGTTTCTACTACCTCGCTAAGGGCGCACCAAGGGACTACCGCCTTTCCTGACACACCATCCATGATGACCTCTTCTGCACTGAAAGTGTAGGTGATCTTGGTGTCGTAGGCCGGGTGCTTGCGGAGTTTTCGCTCATTCCACATCTGCCAGATCATCGGGCGCATGTAGCCTACGGATCCTAATAGGATGAAGCTGGTGGTGATGAAATTTGCCCTTTTATCCCCTCTCCCATAGGTCTTAACAGCATAGATTCCGCCTATTACGACCAGGGCAATACAGACGAATCTACGGAGGACCAACCACCAACGCCATCGGTGCCACAAGTGTTGGCGGTATGATCCGTGGTGGGATCTTCCGTCGAACATTGATTCTATTTTAATGACCTCATCCATTACTAATTATTTACCCTAGGTAGAAATGCTACGGCTAGTCCACTATGCCCCCGAAGAGATAGAGGGATCAGTAATAGACGTTGACCCTATGTGAAAGAGCAAAATGCCCAGAAAAAGCATTTTTTTTGTCAACTGAGCCAAATTATTCAACCAGAGGAATTTGCAATTTTCACTAGCCAATTAAGAATATACCTGCCACGAATTATGGGTAGGGAACACACAACCCAAACGAAACACAACAAAACAACCATAAATTATCATGTTCAAACAATTCAAAGAATTCGCATTCAAGGGCAACCTTATAGATATGGCAGTAGGTATCATCATCGGTGGTGCATTTGCAACAGTAGTCAAGTCACTAGTTGGTGACGTCATCATGCCAGCAGTAGGTTCTGTGGTTGGTGATATTGACTTCACCAAGATGAAGCATGTCGTCACACCAGGTAGTCCAGCTAAAGAGGCAGTCAAAGATGCTGACGGCAATGTAACTACTGCAGCAGTAGCAGCTGTAGAAGAAGTAGCCATTAAATACGGTTCATTCATTACTGAGCTTATTTCCTTTATTATGCTTGCATTGGTGGTATTCATCGTCGTGAAGAAAGTCATGGCAGCATTTGAGAAAGAGGAAGAAGAGAAGCCAGAAGAAACACCTAAGCAGGAAGTTCTTCTTGAAGAGATCCGTGATGCTCTTAAAAAATAATCTTA
>CALFBV010000233.1 GCA_937951395.1 uncultured Rubritalea sp. | reverse complement strand
TTTTACTTTGTAAAAATGTGTTATGTTTTAGGTTGTTAAGTTTTAGCCTACGATGCCGAGGATGTCTGACTCTGACATGATGAGGTGCTCTTCACCATCGATCTTGACGTCTGTGCCGCCGTATTTTGCGATGAGTACTTTGTCGTTTACTGCTACTGAGAACTCAAATGTTGAGCCGTCTTCGTTCTTTCCGCCTTTGCCGAGAGAAACTACGATTGCCTCGTGAGGCTTCTCTTGAGCTGAATCAGGAAGAACTATTCCGCCTGCACTTACTTCTTCTGCTTCGATGCGCTTTAGTAGCACTCTTTGTCCTAGTGGTGTTATCATAATTTTTGGTTGGTTGTGTGTTGTATACTGGTTAGAAAGATCCATCCTATCAGTTGAGATAGGACGGATGAATGATTTGTTATTACTTGTCTTCTTCGACTACCTCAGCGTCGACTACTTTGCCCTTTGCTTTCTTGGGTTCTTTCGGTGCGTCGTCTTCTGCTTCAGGTGCTGCGCCGCCCATGTCTGGCATAGGTCCGCCAGCTCCACCTGCTCCTGCTGCGGCAGCTGCTTGTTGGAACTGCTCTAGCATGGCTTCGAGGTCTGCTTTGGTGCTCTTGATCTTGTCTAGGTCGTCCTCTTTGAGGGCTTCCTTGACTGCATCTATCTTGCCTTGCATTTCTAGCTTGAGGTCTTCTGGAGCTTGGTCGCCCATTTCTTCCATCTGCTTCTCTAGCTGGTTTACCATGCCTTCGGCTTCGTTTTTAGTAGTGACTGCTTCTGCGCGCTTGGCATCTTCTTCTGCGTGCTCTTCAGCATCGCGTTTGGCTTTTTCTACTTCTTCGTCTGAGAGTCCACTTGATCCCTCGATGGAGATTTTTTGCTCTTTGCCAGAATTTTTATCCTTCGCTGAGACGTGGAGTATTCCGTTTGCATCAATGTCGAATGTGACTTCGATTTGTGGCTCGCCTCTGCGTGCTGGCTCGATTCCATCTAGGCGGAAGTTTCCGAGAATCTTGTTGTCTTCGAACATTTTACGTTCTCCCTGGCAGATGCGGATGTCCACAGCTGGTTGGTTGTCTGCTGCGGTAGAGAATGTCTGCGACTTCTTGGCTGGGATGGTGGTGTTACGCTCGATCATTGCTGTCGCTACACTACCCATGGTCTCGATAGAGAGTGAGAGGGGAGCTACGTCAAGTAGAAGAACGTCTGTGACGTCTCCTGCTAGGACACCGCCTTGGATACCCGCGCCGAGTGCTACTACTTCGTCTGGGTTCACGCCTTGGTTTGGTGTCTTGCCTGCGAGCTCTTTAGCGGTCTCTACTACTTTCGGCATACGTGTCATTCCACCTACGAGGACTAGCTCATTGATCTCAGATGCGCTTACGCCAGCTTCCTTTAGACAGTCGATAACTGGCTGCTTGGTTCTTGCGAAAAGTTTATCCGTGAGTGACTCAAGTTTAGAGCGAGTGAGTGTGATCTGAATGTGCTTAGGGCCTGTCTCATTCATGGTGATGAATGGGAGTGAGATGTCGTAGGACTCAGATGATGAGAGTGCGATTTTTGCTTTCTCTGCTTCTTCCTTGATACGCTGGAGGGCGTCAGCTTGCTTGCTGAGGTCCATGTCTTCTTGAGTTTTGAATTCTGCCACAATGAAGTCGATGAGAGCATTGTCCCAGTCGTCACCACCTAGCTGAGTGTCACCGTCTGTAGCGAGCACTTCGAAGACTCCGTCACCGATTTCTAGGACTGAAATATCAAATGTTCCACCACCGAGGTCATACACGGCGATCTTCTCGTCAGATTTCTTATCGAGTCCGTAAGCGAGTGCTGCTGCTGTAGGCTCATTGATGATACGGCGGACTTTAAGCCCTGCGATTTCACCTGCGGCTTTCGTCGCGTTTCTTTGTGAGTCATTGAAGTAAGCTGGCACGGTAATGACTGCTTCAGAGATAGTTTCTCCGAGCTTGGTCTCTGCGTCTGCCTTGAGCTTACCAAGCACCATAGCTGCTATTTCCTGTGGTGAGTAGACCTTCTTCTCACCAGCTACGTCCACCTGAATGTGTGCGTCGCCATTGTCTGCCTTTACGATTTCGTAGGGAAGGCGCTTGTCTTCAGCTGTGAGCTCATCGAACTTTCTTCCGATGAGTCTCTTCGCTGAGAAGATTGTATTGGTTGGGTTCGTGACAGCCTGGCGCTTTGCAGATTGTCCTACGAGGCGCTCTCCTGATTTGGTGAATGCTACTACGGATGGTGTAGTGCGTGCGCCTTCTGAGTTTTCTAATACTACTGCCTCACCGCCGTCCATGACAGCCATGCATGAGTTTGTAGTTCCGAGGTCGATTCCTAATATTTTAGCCATAATTTTTTAATGTATTGTTTGTTGTTTTCGTTTTTGAAATGTTTCTGTGCCAATACTATTGCAAGTGCTGTGCCAAACTCATAAGTCACTAATTATGAGTAAATTTTTATTTCACATAGCCATAAGAGGTCCAAGAGATGAGTCATTTTGCCTCAGTCTCACAGTGTCATAATGGCGCACTGCAGAAAATGGCGCAGGAGCTATCAAGGCTCTGCGCTGTTTTATGATTAATTTTGGAAAACTCTACTTCGTCTCGATGGCTTTGATGACTTTTCTTTCCTTTATTTGTAGAGTATCCTTTTGAGCAACTGCTTATTTCAGAAGAGATTCGATGTCACTCTCCCTACTCCGCCCTTGCTCATTCGTTTGCCAGTATTTCCCAGAAGTCGTATCCAAGCAGGTCAACCAACCTCCCCCATAAGCGCAGGTGTCGAGACAAACAGAGTGACCTAGATTAGTGGGAAGGTCACCCTGAATAGTGTGTCCACACACGACTGTCTTTCCTGAATCGTGAGGTTCTGCTTCATAGAATCTCTTATAGTAATACGTTTCAGAGTCTTGTGCATTTACAGCTAAATGCGGATCTACTCCAGCATGAACTAGGATGTGAGAATCAGTCTCATGATAAAGCTCCGCGCTGGTGATGAATTCCCAGTGTTCCTCTGGGATGCCGTCAAAGCTTCCTCCATAATTCGCTAGTGTGTCTTTGCCTCCACAGAGTCCGCTCAAAAAGCGCTCCATGTGATGGGGAGCTTGTAGGGCACGGATCATCTGGATCTCATGGTTTCCCATTAAATGAATGAATTGGTGGTTTTTCTTGAGTTCTAACAGTCGCTCAATCACCCCTCGGGAGTCTGGGCCTCGGTCAACATAGTCGCCTAGGGTGACGATGAGGTCACCCTCTGTAGGCTGAATGTATTCCAGCATTGTATCGAGTGATATACGGCAGCCATGGATGTCTCCAATTGCTAAGATTCTATTCATGGATTGAGCTTAGTATTTTAGATGGAATTGCCAAGCATTGTTAGCAGAATTATCGGTATAAGGGGACTTCTGAAAACTTAGTAAACTAATGGGTTCAAGATTTTGCAAAAATTTCACCTTCATCAAGAGTAGCATTGTCTTTTGATGTGATTCTAAGTAGCTCCTTTTAGAGGGCGTTGATTCTCATTTTAGTCTGTTTCTAGCCGTGTTTTCAGGTTTTGCTCCTGTTATCTCATTAGGAAGGCGTAGCGATCCATATTATACGTCAGGTTACAGAGTGAGTTATGTTGCTTGGCTCGCTTTAAGCCTATTGTCCTGCAGTAGTCCGCTCCCATTTGGGACATTCTACCAAAGACGTGTTCCACTCGCACTCTGATCTTACTGATCCGTTTATTTCTGCGCTCTTCTTCCTTGCTTAAAGGAGCGTTACGTTGCCCCTTCCTCAT
>CALFBV010000232.1 GCA_937951395.1 uncultured Rubritalea sp. | reverse complement strand
CACTGCGATCATGCTCCTTGACGTTTTCTGTGAAAAGATGACCAGTGATGTCCTCAAAAAGTGAGCTGCCTGTGACAAATAAATTCACCCGTGGCGAGCGGAGATTAATGGTCCAAGCGATGCTTTCAGCCCACGGCCTGGCTACGAGATGTAGCGTGAGGACAGCCATTAGATCCTTGAGTTTCTGATCCAGATCAGCTTTGTGGCGGATCTTTTGATCCATGAGGTGCACATAGTAATCTGTGTAGATGGAGGTGAACTGAGCCTGCACCATGAGTATATTTCTATGGCGCACGAACGTAGATTCTACCTTAGTGAATTCTTCTGGCTGCTCGTGCTGAACAGTAGTTGGTGGTGTTGGTGTGTCGCTCATATTGCTATTGGTTGTATCTATAGTGTGCTGATCTGGATTTGTGAAGTGCGAAAAAAACCCAGCACCTTCTCTGCTCAGAGAAGATGCTGGGCTCACTAATTATACCAGTTATGAAAAAAACTGTTTTTATTTTAATTAAGAATTGAGATCTCTCTCGGTAATGAGGCTTCGTGCTTGCTGATGGTCAGCGTGAGCACTGCGTTCTCGAACTTGGCTTCCGCTGTGGAAATATTGAGTGTTTTATCCATTTCTAGTTCCAGCTCATATCCCTCTGGCTTCGCCGCTTGGTTGATCAGCTGCCAGCTTTCTGGCGTGTTTTTCGTTCTACTGGCATTTACCTTGAGCGTGCCACGTTCAGAGGTAAGTTTTACATCCTCTCTAGTTACGCCTGGGAGATCGATTAGTACCGTCGCCCCGGTGTCGTTGTTACTTACTTTATAATTTGGTTTCACTGTCATGTTCTTGGCTTGGTTTAATTTTAATGAGATGATTATTGAATCTCGATGTTTTGGCTCTCTGTTGAAGCACTTTCCTTTTTAGGAAGAGTGATCTCTAGGATGCCGTTTTCTAGCTTGGCGTTGATCCCGCTAGTCTCCACTTCATCTCCGAGCGCGAGTCTGAGATTTCTCTCTCCTCGGGTTTCATTCTCAGCTTTAAGAGTGAGGGTGTGGTCTTCGAAGTTGAGGCTGACTTCCTCTCTTGAATAGCCAGGGAGATCCACTCTCGCTGCCCAGCCAGTCTCAGTGGAGAAGAGTTGGTGCTTTGAGTTTGGGTATCCGGCGTAGCGTTGATTCACTTCTGAATCTACTGCTTGGATGCTCTGATTGATGATGTTGTTTAGCTCTGCGAAAAGCCCGTTGTTCCATGGTAGTATCGTTCTCATATTGTTTTTTCAGGTTATTGGTTCGTTGTTATGAGTTCATAGTTGCAACTTGTGTGCCAAAAGGCATTATTTAACGTAAGTCGCTAGTATATAAAGTCATTTAGCATTATTGTGAGATGCGTAATAGAAGCTAAATGTGACAAATCTGTATATTAGAGACAAATATTGGTGACATAATGACTCTATTCGTCGTCATCGAGCCAATCTTTACTATTAGACTTCCTGCGCTCCTTACGGTGCTGCATTTGGCGAAGCTGTTTCGGGGTGAGTGGCTTCTCGTAAGTCTCAGCTCTGCCACTCATGATGCTCGCCAGGGGTAAGATTTCGCCGATGACCTGCGCCAGTCCATACCGCTTGATCTGCTCGCGCACAGTCGCGGCTGGCTTATAACCAATCGGAGTCTCAGTCACATCGGGCCTGCCTTGATACCATCGGACTTCGATTCCCTCGGTTCCCTCAGCGATATCCTGCTCAAGTAGATTCTGATCAAATCCCTTTTTCTTCGACTTGGTGTAGCGTCTAAGCATCGCTCTACGCGCCATATTTCTACCCGCTCCATGAGGAGAAAAACTCATGTGCTCGGTGTTATTAGAGCCAAGAGTGAGGAGAATAGGCTCAGCCATATTCAACGGGATGAGTCCGAGCAGGGGATGTCCCTCTGAGTTTTCCCAAGCAGGCGTAGCGCCTTTACCGTGGAGGTAAGTTTTTTCGCCAGTTTTTTTCCAGACAAAGTTATGCTCATTGCCTATCTCCGCCACTGGCTCTGAGCCGATAGCTGCTATGAAATGCTGGTGAATGCTCTGGTGATTCGCCTTCGTCCAGCGGCTCACATACTGCAATGCATCCCAGTATTGCTGACCTTCTTTCGTTTCCATGGAGAGCCAAGCAGCCTCATCTGGAATGCCCGTGGCATGCGTCCGAGTATGACGAATAGCTGCCTCCAAACCGCGGGTGTAAAGCGTAGCTCCGATACTCCGCGAACCATGATGCGTGACGATGACATGCCAGTGATCACGCACAGATAGTTGATCAGCGAGTTCTGAGTAATCATTCTCTTCCAGAGTGGTGATGAATTCTGGTGTGATAGAAATTTCACCGATGAAAGCGAAGTGATTTCCATCGCCCTGATCTGCTATGTGGCTCGCTGCCTTTGGCTGTAGTCCCTTCAGAAATGGATTCATCCAGACTGGCTCATCAAGCACAGGATGGAGAATCTGGTCCTTCTTGTCTCTGCCTCCTGGACCAAACCTAGTGTGCTTCATCAGCGTATCCACCTGCTCAGTAGCAGGCAGATCAGTGTGGTAAAATGTCGCCAATAATGAGCAACAAATATCCGCACTGTGAGCAGCAGGAATGACCGCATTCTCTACCGCGATGGCACCACCTACAGGCATCGACGCAGGCGCATTACCCGCAGGGCAGGCATCCGGCATCAGTACACCGGAGCTAACCACGGGACAGCGCAGTAGCTCAGTGATTTGCTTCTTTGCAATCGCTAGGTTCTTAATCGCAGCAGGTGTATCCGCCTCGATGGCAAGACTCAGTGGAGCGGGTACATCTCGCATAGCGAGCGTGGCGTAGCTCCCCGGGAAGTCTCGCTTCAGGCTCTTAAATAAATACTTCTGGGTGCTAACACCTTTCGTTTCGATGAGGTGTTTAGCGTGTGATATGATTTCATTGAGCTGTGGGCTATCTGCCCAGCCGGCCTCGATGAGGAACTGTTTGGTGATGGTTGTTACTGTAAGTTTCAAAATAAAAAACGCTCGATTAGTAAAGTAATCGAGCGCTTAAGTTGATTTTAGGGATGAAAGAATCGATTACTTCTTTTTAGTGGCGTTTCTTTTCTTCTTAGGTTCATCTGTTAATGGGTGTTCCTTGAGAAGTACTTCCGGGTCATACATTCCACCAGGTTTCTCGGTCTTCTTTAGGAGATCAGCTATTTCTATTTCTGTGTAGCCGTCACCATTTTGATTGCTCCAGGCATTACGGATGTAGGTCAACATGTCTGCGATTTCTGCATTTGTCTTACGGAAGGCAAAGCCGGGCATCGGAGTCGTGTATTCTTTTCCTTTGACTTCAATTTTTCCGTTGAGTCCGTGGAGTGCTATTTTAGCGAGGAGTTCTTTATCAGAGTTTACCCATTTGCTGCCATCGAGAGGAGGGAATGCTGGAGCTAGACCGTCACCTTGCTTCTGGTGACAGCTGGCGCAGTTTTCTCCTTCTTCATAAAGGTGCTTACCTCTGATGTATGCTTTTCTTAGCGTATTGCCTTTAACGTGTTTAGGAACTTTCACCTTGGCAGTTTTTACTGCTTTGGCTCTCTTATCCGTTCCATGCGCTAGGCCGTGTAGAAAGGCGTCAGATAGATTCTTCAGCACAGGCTTCTTTTTGGCTTCTGCGATGATAGCTTCACAGTCAGAGCCACCGATCCAAGACGCGGCAATGACAGCCTCATGTCGCACTAGTGAATGCTTGTCACTGGCTGCTTTCTTGATGATTTCTAAAGCATTAGAGATCTTA
The DNA here is from genome assembly GCA_937951395.1 of uncultured Rubritalea sp. Lineage (GTDB taxonomy): Bacteria > Verrucomicrobiota > Verrucomicrobiia > Verrucomicrobiales > Akkermansiaceae > Rubritalea. Next base: position 3,488 of record CALFBV010000232.1, on the reverse strand, counting down.
TCTATGTTATAGCGAGTAGCACGCACAGCTGCTGCTCTAGCGCGGTGGTCTTTTGCTTCTAACAGCTGAGCAAGTACCTTTTCATCGATCATGTTGATTCCCCAGCTTACCCAGAGAGCCTCTAATAGATGATGCTCGTATTCGCTCTCATTTTCATCTAACTCTGCCACCCACTTTGAGATGCCGGCAGCTACTTCTGAAGCCTCGCGTCCGCGTAGTTCGCGGCGTGAACGGTAGCGTGAGCGGTATTCTTTGAGCTTCAAATTATCGAGCAATGTAGCAATAGATGCCCCATCTATCTGAGCCGGCTTAACTAGCGGTCTAGATGGGTAGGTGATGCGATACACTCTACCATGAACATGATCGCGATGTGGGTCGCGGGCATTGTGTTGCATGTGACCGATGAGCGGGTTATGCCAATCTATTACAAAGAGTGAGCCATCTGGAGCGAACTCAAGATCTACTGGTCTGAAGTTGCCATGCTCGGTGGAGAAGAGGTCATGTCTGAACTCTGTGGTGTAGCCACCATTTACAGGATCTTCCATTACCTTGTGCTGCTTACCGCCTTTGTAGCCAATGTTGTTACAAAGGATCATGTCGCCTTGAACCTCGTCTGGGAAATGTCCAGAGGAAACAAATTCTAGTCCAGAAGTAGGGCGGACTTTATTACTACGAAGTAAATCTGGAGCAGAAAGATTGACGTCATATCTCGACTTCACTGCTGTCTGCTGCATCCATGAAAATTTAGACCCAGAGGTATGTAGGAAGAAATTCTGTCCCCATCGGTCAAATGCAATTCCCCATGGATTAGGGATAGAATACTGAGCAGTTCGCTCTAGATGTCCCTTAGCAGGATTGAAACGATAGAACCCACCATTGGTTCCTCTCACAGGTCCGTATGGTGTCTCTATATTCGAGTGGAGGAAGACACCTTCACCCATAAATATAGCACCAGATGGGTCAGCGCAGAATCCTGAAATAGCATGATGCGTATCGTGATCATCAAATCCAGATAGCACGTATTCCTTCTTATCAGCCTTGCCATCTCCATCTGTATCAGAGAAGAGGGCTAGGTCATTTCCTAGTGATACATAGGCTCCACCATTATCTGAGATTTCGAAGCCCATAGGGATATGAATGTTATCTACAAAGATAGTCTCCTTATCAGCCTTGCCGTCATTATTGGTATCTTCCAACATGATGATTTTATCATTTGGAAGTGGATCACCGATTTTGTAATGCGGGTATGATCCCATGCAGCCTATCCATAGACGACCTTTGTTATCAAACGCCATTTGTGATGGATTCTGTAGGTTAGGGAACATTTTCTCATCTGCGAAAAGTTCTATCTTGTAACCTTCTGGAAGTTTAAATGTCTTCTCGAGTTCTTTGCCTGATTTAAAATCAAGTGTACCGTTTTTCACACTCGGCTTAAAATTGGTCTCGACCTTAGGAAGCTTGATAGTCTTCGCATCAGCAGCAGCTACATCAAATGACTTTCCTTTGTTAGCAGCCCAGAGAGCTTGTTCACGGATGTCCGTCATTTGGCGGATTTTCTCATACTCTTGTGGGTAGTTTTTATCCCCAAACGGCTTATGTCTTCTACCTACGCTATGCACTCCATTTGGCATCTTGTAGTCATTTAGCCACAGTCTATTTTTTTCCGCTACAGCAGCCTTGATCACAGCGTAATCATTTTTTGTCTCAGACTTCCCGAATAACCCATCAGCCAGAGCTCTTGAGAAATTTCTGTATCCGTATTCTGTTAGGTTGTGACCATTGCTAGTGAGGAATCTCTCTGACTTACTGTAAAATCCATGTGTAGTAGATAATGCGTCAAAGAAAAGAACGCCTTCTTGCTTACACACTTCTGCCATTGCCTTCGTATAGGCAGCAAGAAGAGTATTAGTCTTCTCCCCGTTCGGTAGATCCTTTACTGCTGAAAGATCCTCGAATGCAGCTGGCGAAACAATCGCTAGCTTAGGAGCAGATTTGCCATTATATTTTTGCGCTAAGGTATGCTTGATAAATCCGCGTAACTCCGCCTTATACCCCTCCAGACGCTCTAGCCCGTCAAAGGCTTCACTGTAACCAAAGAAGCCAATCACGGTGTCCGCCTTTAGACGCGTCATCCACTGATCTGGTGTTTCATAGAATCCTTGTCCTTCTCCTGACTGGTATTCCTCTTTTACCAGAGCTTTAGCTCCGGGGAATACCCAATGCTCATTTCTTGCCGGGTGGGGGCGAAATGCAGGTGTATCACCTTCCTTACAGAGATTTCGAATAAAGAGATCTTTCTCAGGGTTGCGGCGTTGAAGCTCAGTCTCGAATTCATTAAAAATATTCATTCGTGAGCCTAGACCGCCACCGATTAGTATGATGCGCTCCTGGTTTGCTAGTGAGATGGTATTACCTACTGAGAGCTTAGCTTCTGGAATAGGTAGCTGATGATTATCTGGTTCAGCAGCATTTGTAACTTCTCCTCCTAGGAGAATAGGTAGTGCTGCAAGTGTGGTTAACGTTGTCTTCATAATTTATTCTATGGAGTAAGTTAACCGAGTAATTTGAAAGTAACAGGAAAATATTATCATTAAATTTCAGGATGATGCGGGAACCTCATGCAGGGAGTTTATACTAGGGAGAGCCCTGCCCAGAAGCCGCGGGGCACTATGCAGAATTACCAGAGTTTTTCACAATTATGGCGAATGCAATGAAACTATACGGAAAAATACTCCAATTCTATCTGCGATAGCATTTTTGATGAATTAAATGACCGAAAAATTATGTTAGTTCTGCAAAGATTCTGAGCATTCTGTATAAAAAAATACCTAGGATACCAGTGGAAGGGAAATTTGGTAATCTGAAACGCAAAGGAGGCTTAGCTCGGATCATGGGAAAACTCAGTCAGACAGCTGAAAGCGTGATCATGATCCCTCAAGCGGCAAGGGGAATAAATCTAGGGTCTAGCTCTCTCTATTTTAGGGAACGCCTTCGTTTGTAGAGTAGCCTTCTGGAAGGGGGTGAATAGAGCTTCTAGGTTGGGTTGTTGGTTGGCTAAATTGATGGCTTTATCGGTGGGTAGGATACGGAGGGAGGTTGCCCAAGCATCTGCTTGCATGGCAGTGGGCGCGATGGTGGTGACGTTGAGGCGGTTGGTCTTGCTCTTCTTAGTTCTGGGATCGATGAGGTGGGTCTGTCGTTCGCCTTCGACCTCGAAAAACTGGTAGCTATCGCCAGAGGTAGATAGTGCGGTGTTCGCTAGGAGGAGAGAGCCAATGACTTTTTTCTCTGGGTTCTCGATGCCTATACGCCAGCCCTTTTTCCCAGGAGGTGCATCTGCGAGAATGGTCTCACTACCGATGATAACTGCGGCATGTTTCAGCCCAGTATCTTTGATGATAATCATGAGCTGATCTGCGATGTAGCCCTTGGCGATGCCCCCAAGATCAATTTTCAGAGGCTTGATTAAAGTGATCGTTTTTTGCTTT
>CALFBV010000231.1 GCA_937951395.1 uncultured Rubritalea sp. | reverse complement strand
TACTCTGCAGCTAAAGTCTCACCCTTAAACATAGAACTCTTGATCTTTCCATAGAATGCTCCTAATTGCTTTCCTAGATATTCTACCTCACGCCCCGTAGCAGAGGCTCTGGCTTCTAATTTTCCGAGGACTAGCTTGCGGTCAGCATTACCCATTGCGGCGAGCCTTGCTTTACGACGTTTCTCAGTGATTTCAGCACGGCTAGAGGTAAGTTTTTTAGAAATTTCTACTTTCTCGGTAGTCACAGCTTCACGGTGATCATTGAGTTTCTTAGTGCTGGCTGTTAGATCATTCTTGATGCCATTGACATCAACTTTCGTCTGAGCGCTTAAAACTGGACTCAGTAAACCTATGCAGCAAGCAGCAAGCAATTTTATGGAAATTTTCGCAGTCATCTTAGTTCACCTTTAGTGGGAGTTTTATGAGCTGTGGCTGCGTCGTCTTATCAAACACAGACATCCCTTTTTTTATTTCCTCTAGCTTGGCATCATCTCGCTTCCACTGCCAACCTGTAGAAGTAGGTGATCCTATCCCAGCTTTCTCACCTACCCAGAAATACGCCCGTCCAAGACCCAGATACATCACCTCAGCCTGCCATTCATCTGAATCGACCTCTATTTTTTGGCTGGTGCGGTAAACTCCAGCATTAAAACTATTTCCTGCTTCAACTACACTAAGCATGGGCATTAGCAGATCTCTAGCAGAGCCGTCTGCGTCTGAAGAATTAAGAACCTCGACTGTTTCTGAGATCTGCTCTTGTAATGGCTCAGGGAATTTTTTCACTAACGCTAGAATTCTAGGTTTTTGACGGATTAAAAATGTGCGCAGTTGCTTGCGTTTCTCATCGTCAAGCTGGATTTGCTTCTCCAGCTTCTGCTTCTTCTCATCATCAAGCTCCACAGATGGCACCACCGCCAGTTCTTCATTGAGTAACTTCAGCTCCTGCTCATATAAACCTAGCAGCTCAGAAATGTGAGCCTTTTCCCGCTTCCATGTCTCCTGCTCATCACTCAGTAGTTTCTCAGTATCTATCCACTGACGAATCAGCTCCTTGGCTACATCATTTTCATTCACAGCTTCCTGAGAATGAATCTCAACAACGAAAAAGAGGCTGAGCAGGGTGGTTAATTTTTTCATGAAATGGATGGAATTCGCTAATATATAGCTATTAAAAAAAGAATAGACGAATAAATTCTAACTGAACCAAGCGCCCTTGAGAGCTAAAACCTAGCTTCAACTAGCCAAAAATCCAGCATAAAAATTGTATTTTTATACTTACTCTCGACCTCAGCACACCATCCCAAATAGAACAAACATCCAGAGAATTTACACTAGGGAGAGTCCTGCCCCGCAGTCGCGGGGCGCTAGACAGAATTACCAGAATTTTTCAGAATTATGGCGAATGCAATGAAACTATACAGCTAAGAACTCCAATTCTATCCACGATAGCATTTTTAATGAATTAAAAATGCTGTTAGAAAAATAGGTAGCCAATGGACGTAGCACACCTGTGATAAACAACCACTCGTAGGCAAAACGAATATCGGACCTTTAAATTAGTCATTCATTAATCAAAAAGCACCAAGGTTCCCCTTGGTGCTTTGAAATTGTTAGATCTAAGAAGAACTTAGTATCTGTAAGTCTCAGGCTTGTATGGACCTTCTACAGGAACACTGATGTAGTCTGCTTGCTCTTGGGAAAGAACAGTGAGCTTAGCTCCTATCTTCTCAAGGTGGAGACGAGCTACTTCTTCGTCGAGCGCTTTCGGAAGAAGGTAGAGCTTGTTCTCGTAGCTGTCCTTGTTTGCCCAGAGATCAATCTGTGCAAGAGTCTGGTTAGCGAAGCTGTTAGACATCACGAATGATGGGTGACCCGTTGCACAACCGAGGTTGATGAGGCGACCTTCAGCGAGCAGGTAGAGGCTATTTCCTGCAGGGAAAGTATACTTATCTACCTGTGGCTTGATGTTGAGGTGAGTGACACCAGGCTCGCTAGTGAGCTCTTCACCTTGGATCTCATTGTCGAAATGACCGATGTTACAGACAATTGCTTGATCCTTCATCTGCTTCATATGTTCGAGTGTGATGATGTCTTTGTTACCAGTTGTAGTAACGTAGATGTCAGCAGTTCCGAGTGTGCTCTCGATGGTGTTAACCTGATATCCTTCCATTGCCGCTTGAAGTGCACAGATGGGATCGATCTCTGTCACTGTAACAATAGCGCCCATGTTCTTGAGAGCTTGTGCAGATCCTTTACCTACATCACCGTATCCACACACAACTGCGTGCTTACCAGAAATCATGACGTCAGTAGCACGCTTGATACCATCTACAAGTGATTCGCGACAACCGTAGAGGTTGTCGAACTTTGATTTAGTAACTGAATCGTTAACATTGATAGCAGGGAACAGAAGCTCACCGTTATCAACCATCTGCTGAAGTCTGTGAACACCAGTAGTGGTCTCTTCAGACACACCCTTACATTCTGCTACTACGCCACCCCAGAAGCCTGGGCGCTCAGCTAGAGTCTTCTTAAGAATTGCTTTTACACAGCCTTCTTCAGTGTTTGCAGCTTTTCCATTTACCCAGTCACAGCCATTTTCTAAGTCATTTCCTTTGTGGATGAGAAGAGTCGCGTCACCACCATCGTCAACGATAAGTTGTGGACCCTTGTTTCCAGGGAATGTGAGAGCTTTAAGTGTGCAGTCCCAATATTCTTCAAGAGTCTCGCCTTTCCAAGCGAATACAGGAACACCAGCAGCAGCAATGGCAGCCGCAGCGTGATCCTGTGTTGAGAAGATATTACAGGAACACCAGCGAACGTCAGCTCCCAGATCAACGAGTGTCTCGATGAGAACTGCTGTCTGGATAGTCATGTGGAGTGATCCCATGATGCGCACTCCAGCGAGTGGCTTAGCAGCTGCGTGCTTCTTACGGATCGCCATGAGTCCTGGCATCTCGTGCTCAGCAACGTCGATCTCTTTTCTACCCCAGTCTGCTAGGGAAATGTCTGCGATTTTGTAGTCTGTCATAGTATTTTAGGTGTTAAGTTATTATGTTTTATGTGTTAGGTTAAATAGTTAGTGATTTGATGAGGTTCTGGAACTGACCAGAAATTTTCTTAGCTAGTAAGATTAGCTCGTTGAATTCTTCTGGCGTCATAAGGTTCATTTTAGTAGATAGATACAATTGAGTTCTTACCTCGGCACACTAGCCTTTGGCATAATGTAGAAATCTTACCATATCTTTATTACTACCTCTTTCTGAACCTTCAGCTATATTTGAAGGAACAGAAATGGAAGATCTTAAAATTTGGTCTCTCATGGCTCAATCTTTAGAATTTCGATAGAGTTCATGGACAGAAACAGCCAAGCGACACGCCTCTTTCCATACATCTAAATCTTCAAAACTTTGATAAACCATAAAAGGTGTATTCTGTATCTAAAACTTAAATGTCTAAATGCCTAAAACCTGTTTGAGTTCCTCAACTTTATTCGTCTTTTCCCAAGTTAGCGAAGAAAGATTATCTTCTCTACCGAAGTGACCGTAGTTAGTAGTGTGCTTATAGATTGGTCTTAGTAGGTCGAGCTGCGTGATGATCTCAGCTGGTTTGAATGAGAACACTTCTTGGATCGCTTTTTCAATCGCTTCTTCATCAACGGTGTTAGTTCCAAAAGTATCTACGCTGACACTCACTGGATGTGGGTGACCGATTGCGTAAGCTACTTGGAGCTCAGCTTTAGTAGCTAGTCCAGCAGCAACGATATTCTTAGCGACCCAGCGGCACATGTAAGCTGCGGAGCGATCCACCTTTGATGGATCTTTCCCTGAAAAGGCTCCCCCACCGTGACGGCCTGTGCCACCGTAGGTATCTACGATAATCTTGCGCCCTGTTAGACCTGCGTCTCCTTCTGGTCCACCGATTACGAATTGACCAGTTGGGTTAATGAGTAGTTCAGTTTCCTTGGTGATGAGTGATGCTGGGATCACGCGACGAACGAGATCCTTCTCAAGAATCTCACGGATTTCTGGAGTAGAAATACAATCCGCATGCATCGTAGAAACAACCACAGCAGTCACGTGAGTAGGCTTGCCATCCACATACTGCATAGAAACCTGAGTCTTAGAATCTGGGCGGAGCCACGTGTGCTTGCCTGATTTACGGAGAAGCGTGAGCTCTTTGCCGAGCTTGTGTGACCACGAGATAGGTGCTGGCATCAGTTCCTTTGTCTCATCACAAGCATAACCAAACATGATGCCTTGATCACCTGCGCCCTGCTCTTCTGTTGTCTTGTGATCAGCACCTTCAGCATCCACACCCTGTGCGATGTCCGGTGACTGTTGACCGATGAGGTTCATGAAGAAAAAACTATCTGAGTTAAACTTACAGGCATGATCCGTGTAGCCGATCTCGCGGATCGTCTTTTCTACTACTGCGCGTGAGTCGAAGTCAGCATGCGTAGTGATCTCACCTGCTAGTCCTACTACGTTATCTTTCACAAAGGTCTCACATGCAACACGGCTGTTAACATCTTGCTCAAGACACGCATCTAGGATGGCATCGGAAATAGTATCACATACTTTATCTGGGTGTCCTTCAGTAACGGACTCTGATGAGAATATAAATGGTCTAGACATATTTTTTTCGTTTGCGACTTGATCTTATCAACAAATCTTGATACGTTGATATAAACCAAATAATCATGTCGTCAATTCTTAATTCACTTAAAATAATCTCAGATCCCACCAGACTCCGTATCTTGCACCTACTCGATGACCAAGAACTCAGTGTGGCAGATCTACAGGAAGTTTTAAACATGGGACAGAGCCGCATTTCCACCCAGCTATCTCAGCTCAGAAATGAAAACCTTACCTCTGATCGCCGAGTGGGTAAGAACAATCTCTACACCGCCACCACCCCGGAAAAACTTACCTCTATCGTAAAAGCAGCCGTGGAAGAAATGGCAGAAACTCAGCAAGATCTGGCTGCTTTAAAGCATCTGCTCAACAAAAGACGGGATAAATCAAAAGCCTACTTCGATGAACTAGCAGGAAAATTTGGCAAGCACTACGTTCCAGGACGTTCATGGAAAGGACTAGCGGAATCACTACTCAAGATACTCAACTATGAAGTAGTGGCAGATCTAGGCGCTGGCGAAGGCACCCTTTCTCAACTACTCGCTCAACGAGCGCAGAAAGTCATCGCCATAGATAGCTCAGAAAAAATGGTCGAGTTCGGCACCCAGCTAGCCAAAGATCACGACCTCCCTAATCTAGAATATCGTCTCGGTGACATCTCCGCCCCACCCATCGATGACGCAACCGTAGACCTAGCCATTTTCAGCCAAGCCCTGCACCACGCAGAGCGCCCCGGCAAAGCACTCCGTGAAGCCTTCCGCATCCTCCAGCCCGGCGGAGCCTTAGTCGTCCTAGACCTCCTCCAGCACAACTTCGAGCAAGCCAAAGAACTCTACTACGATGTCCATCTAGGCTTCTCAGAAGTAGAACTCTTCACCATGATCAACAATGCAGGCTTCAGCTCAATTGAAGTAGCCATAGCAGACAAGGAATCCGATGCTCCCCATTTTCAGACACTGTTAGGTGTCGCTAGAAAGGAGCATTAGAAAACTACATTAGCAGTTTTCTATCTAGATTCCTATACTATACAGCCTCTAACAGATGTTGCATCTGGATACTCTCTACCCCTTCTAAATCAGCTGAAATCCTTGCTACTTTGAGAATTCTATCGTGGCCGCGGGCGGAGAAGCTTAGCTCGACCATGACTTGTTCTAGATAGGCTGAGGTTTCGCTATCTAGTCCGCAGTAGCCGCGCATGAGTCTGGGTCGGTGAGTACCTGCACTCGCGTTTAGAGTCTCCGTAGTAACCATACGGGCATGGTTGCGCCCCCCCTTTTTCAATGAGATTTACTACTACATGTGAATAGTATGGAAAATCAGTTGCTCTGAAAGTTCCGCCAGATGGGAACATGATGAATCGACACCATTGCCTCACTGCCACCCTAAAATATCATCGAAATGCTGGGCTACCTCCCAGATGAGGATTTAAGCACCTATCACGGCTATTTAAGACCTCGTCGCTTGAGACTTGATCTGACTATCCTGAAATGGAGGCTGGAATGCGAAATAAAGAACCCCGCCGCAAGCGGACGGGGTATTTAGAATAGCGTAAGCTGGTGATCTTTATGAAGCTCTTGATATTCTCCACCCTGATTCTTTACATACTTCGCAATCATCCCTTC
>CALFBV010000230.1 GCA_937951395.1 uncultured Rubritalea sp. | reverse complement strand
ATGCGCAGAATAGACCGATGAGAAGGCCAAATGTGCCAGTAGAGAACCCACGTATCGTATAGCTCTTTGATAGATTCTCGATAAACATGAAGAGCATAGCCACACATAAGCCTGCTATCATCCCAATCCATATTTTATCAGGCCCTAGCATTTGAAATGCTAGGGCCATGCCGCAAAACTCACATACAATAAGGTAGAGAACCCTAGCGATGTTAAGAGAAGTATTTGATGAGAACTTATTCATAAATTACATCTAACACTTTCACAGATTGATTGCGTGATGACAAGTTAATTAGCCCTCACCTCGAATAGGTTTCCGCCACACCATCACCCATTCACAGTTTTCTCTTCCTGGGTAACTCTGAGAAGGCAGGCCTTCCCAGACTAATTGAAACATTCTGTCAAAGTTCTCAAACACCTCTGCCCGCGTTGTAGAAAATGGCGGTCCTATCTCGGGTGGTTGACCGGTGTCAGTGAAAAACACGCCTGCGAAATACGCATTTTCCTTTAATAAATCAAAGACACTCTCCGCGTAATCTTCCCGCATACCTGGTGGAATAGCGCAATAGCAAGTGTGCTCCCACACTAAATCATACGTGCTCCTAGCATGATCCATTTTAAATAAATCATCCATCAGCCAAACGTCACCCAGCTCAGGGTAAGCCTCCTTTGCTAGCTTAAGTGCAGTCTCTGATATATCCAGGCCCTTCGCCTCTATCCCGGCATTATGTAGCATCGCCACGTCATGGCCCACTCCGCACCCAGGCACCAGAGCATTCGTATTAGGTCGGAAATACTGAGGCGCTATCTTCACGAGCTCCTCTAGCACAGGAGTTCCTATACCTTTATCCCAGGGCTTATCATCATTATTATAACGTTCGTTCCAGTCCACGTTCATAGTCATTTTTTCTTAGCCCACTTCCACACCATCCCTATCAGTCACTATCAAGTCTTCCTCAGCATAGTGCACCTCCTCCACAATCCTCTCCATCTCGACATAGCCAATGTGAATAGCTTGCCTTTTGCGTGCCTCACAGTAGGGCAGATCTAGTGGTTCAGGTTGAGGCATAGGAGAAATCTAACAATATCCGACAATACCCAACCCAAGCTAACAAGCCAATAAAAAAGGCTCTCCACATCAAGACAACTTTCATCGATCAGAAGTGAAGAGCCTAAATACAATAAAAGGGCTAATGAAATGTCTCCATAAGGCTATTAGACCAAAGCTCACTATTAAGGTGATCTCGCCATCAGTTACTACCTCAGCCGGATACCCCAAAGCAGGAAACCATTTCTATCATTGACCTCCATCCTCATGCGGTTAGATTAATGATAGTCTAAATCAAACAAATCCATCATCCTGACTCGCTTCGTGAGTAGAAAAGAATCACATTGAAATTATGAAAAAGAATTTACCAATCATCGCCACACTTTCAGCTGCAGTCATAGTAGGTGGGATCAGCGTCGCTCAAACAGAAACGCCCGAAGCGCCCCCATTAGAGATAGAGGCTAAAGAAAAAGTAGCGCAAAAACTTATCTCTGCGAAGACAGACATAGCCCGCGCTAAAGGCACCGCTCGCAAGTGGGCGCATGATCAGTCTGACATCAAGCCAGACCCCAAGACCCTTTATGGGACCCTAGGAAATGGGATGCGCTATGTGATCCATAAGAATGCATTGCCGCCAGGACGTGTCTCACTCCGCCTCCATGTAGATGCAGGGTCACTCTCTGAAAAGGAGTCCCAGCGCGGAGTTGCTCACTTCCTAGAGCACATGGTCTTCAATGGCACCAAGACATTTCCAGATGCTACTAAGCTTATCCCACAGATGCAGCGCCTCGGCATAGCCTTCGGAGCACACGCAAATGCCTACACCTCATTCGATGAAACCGTCTACATGCTAGACCTCCCAGATGTAAAGAAGACCACCATTGACCTAGGCTTCAATGTCATGGGAGACTTCGCAGACGGAGCGCTCCTCACAGATGCAGAGATAGATGAAGAGAGAGGAGTTATTTCCTCTGAGAAAACCTCACGTGACTCCATCAATATGCGCATGATGGAAAAGCAATTCAAGCATCTCATGCCAAATTCACTCGTGCCAAACCGTTTCCCCATCGGCACAGATGAAGTCATCGCTCAGGCCCCACGTGCAGAGTTCGTAGACTTCTACACCCGCTACTACATCCCAGAGAAAATGACATTTATCGTCGTTGGAGACATCGATGTAGCAGAGATGGAGCAGCGCATTCATAATGCCTTCAGCGGCATCAAGAACCCAGCCCAACCCGGAGAGCCAGGTTCAGTTGGCGATGTTTCAGGCGCCAAAGGTTTTCAGACCGCAGTGTTTTCAGACAAAGAACTTACCTCCACAGACGTCTCCCTCATCCAGGTGAGAAAAAAGGAAAAGGTCATCGACTCTAAGGTCAACCGAGCCGCGAAACTCCCACTAAATATAGCGCACTCCATCATCAATCGTCGCTTCTCAAGACTCGCTAAAAAGGAAGGTGCCGTCATCACCAGTGGTTCCATTAGTGCCCAAGTTCTCTTCCGCGAGGCAGAGATCGGTAGCATCGATGTGACCGCGAAAGACGGTAACTGGCAAGCAGCAGTCCCTGTCCTAGAGCAAGAACTCCGCCGCGCAGTAGAACACGGATTCACGCAAGCCGAGATCGATGAAATCACCGCAGGAATGATCAATGGCTATCAGCAAAAGGTACAACGAGCAGCGACTAAGAAGACAAACACTATAGCCTCATCACTCGTCAAGCACATCCACGGAGACTACGTCTACTCAACTCCAGAAGATGACCTCGCCATCTTCCAAGAGAATTTGAAAGCAGTCACTCCAGAGTCATGCCACAAAGCGCTCAATGACTTCTGGATTACCGAGGATATGACCCTCGTGCTCAGCATCCCAGAGCAGCCTGTGAATGCTGGTAAATCACTCGCCGCACTCTTTCAGAGATCTAAGCTAGCTAAGGTAGAGCAAGTGGAGCAGAAAAAAGTAACCGCATTTGGTTACGCGGATTTCGGTAAGCCAGGCACCGTGGCTACAAGTAGCCACATCGATGACCTAGATATCTACCAGCTAGAATTTAGCAATGGCGTCAAAGTTAACTACAAGAAAACAGACTTCGATAAAAACCAGATACTAATCAATTCAAACTTCGGAAATGGCAAGCTTGGCCAGCCCAAAAATAAGCCCGGAATCGACATGCTCGCAGGAGCAGTCGTCAATGGCGGAGGGCTCGGCAAGCACAGCGTGGATGACCTCCGTACCCTCCTCGCAGGTAAGAACGTGGGCGTCAGTTTTGGTATCGAAGATGACTCATTTTCCCTCGGTGGTGCCACCACCCCAGAAGATCTAGAGCTACAACTCCAGCTCTTATGCGCCTATCTAACAGATGCAGGTTTCCGTCCAGAAGCTGAGCGCCAGTTCAAGGCGAAGCTCCCAATGGTATACTCGCAACTCAAGCATTCAGCCCAAGGAGCACAAGCTGAGATGTCTTGCTGGATGCGCGGAGGTGACACCAGATTCACCATCCCGGAGCTAGAGCAGGCACAAGCACTCGGTACAGTGGATGTAGTAAATTGGATCAAGCCCCACATGCTCGAAAGCGCCATGGAGATAGGCATCGTAGGAGATATCGATATCAAGACGATCATCCCATTACTAGCTAAGACCGTAGGCGCAATCCCTGCACGCAAGCCCGCAGAAAAAGTGGATGATGCCCTGCGTGAAATCACCGTCCCACAGGCACCAGTGACTAAGAACTTTAGCTTCGAGAGTAAAGTCCCAACCGCAATGGCAATCGTAGGTTGGAAAGCAGAAGACAACATTAAGAACGATGTCAAACTAGCCCGACGAGCTGGCATCCTATCAGAAGTCCTTAGCGATAGAATGCGCATCAAGCTCCGTGAGGAACTAGGTGATGCCTACTCACCAGGATCCACCGCACAGCTATCGGACACGTTCAGAAACGTAGGCTTCGTTCTAGCCTACAGCCCAGTGAAAGTAGAAGACCTAGACAGTGTCAGCAAAGTCATCATCGAACTCGGTGACAAGTTAGCCAAAGAAGGAGCCACAGAAGATGAACTCAAGCGAGCGCTCGCACCACGCATCGGAATGCTATCCAAGACGCTACGTCAAAACTCCTACTGGCTAGGTAACGTAGTATCCCAAGCCCAGACCAGACCCTACACCCTAGACTGGGCACGCGGTAGAGAAGCAGACTACAAGTCTATCAACCTAGAAGAGATCAACGCCCTAGCCCAAAAATACCTAGGTAGCGAGCGCGTCCTCTCCATCAAAATAGCTCCAAGTAAAACGGAAGAGGCTAAATAAATCAAACAAATATCCGAAATAAAAACTTACCTCTAACAGCCTTCAGAAATGAATCTGTTAGAGTTTTTTTATTGAACCCAAGAGCTATTGATATCCTGCCTCATTCCAATCACCTTTACCTTCACAGAATAAAATGATTTCCTAGCGGTGATAAAAGGGGTGTTGAAATTTTCTCTTCCGAAGTAGACGTTTGCTGAGTGTTCAGGAACAGGGATGAGACCCATTTCTTGGCAGTTGTATCAGATTCAGAGAAAAAGTGACGTTCTTTTGAATAATAGGTATATGGAGCTTCCAGATCCCTGGATGGATTATCCTTGCTGTGCTCTTGACGAGGTAAGTAAATGAGGGTAGCTAGGGGGCGTGAAAGAGAAATTAGAAATAGATCTGGCGCAGCTGCCGGAGGAGGGGAAGGCGTATAGCGGTGAGCTGGATGCGAAGGTCTTCGGTCTTCCTGAAAATGATGCTAAGCCAGTGGGTGGGCTGGAGTATGATCTGTATGTCCAGAGGTTCGATGATGAATTATTATTACGGGGATACGTAGGAACTCCGTTTGAGTTCACCTGTGCGAGAACAAATAAATTGTTTGTGCAGACAATTTCTTTAGAAGAAGTGGCAGTGTCTCTGGAGGTGACTTCTGGAACTGTGGATGCCACGGAAGCCTTACGAGAAGAGGTTTTGATCAACATACCGGACTATCCAAGATGTGATCAGGCAGATGAACCGATGGAGTGTGAGATAGATGAGAGCTATTTAGCGCTGGACAAACCTGTGGAAGATAGTGTAAGTGATGCGCCCCCTAGCAAGACTGGGATTAAGGGTGACGAGGATGAAAATCCTTGGTCAGCCTTGGATGAAATTAATCAATTTAAAGACAACAAATAACTAACCGCCGGAAATTCGGCATACTATTATGGCAGTACCTAAGCGTAG
>CALFBV010000229.1 GCA_937951395.1 uncultured Rubritalea sp. | reverse complement strand
TATTACGCACTACAAATCTGGTGCGGAATCCGAGCTTGTTAGACGCAAGACGGAGTGCTTCTTTTGCAGCCGACTCAGGAACACCAGCGACCTCGAAGATCATGGTGCCAGGTCTGATCACAGCTACCCAACGGTCAACAGCTCCCTTACCTTTACCCATACGAGTCTCGGCTGGCTTTGCTGTTACTGATTTGTGTGGGAATACACGGATCCAAACTTTTCCCTTACGTTTGAGGAATCTGTTGATTGAGATACGGCATGCTTCGATCTGGCGGTTACTCATCCATGTGCGGCCGAGTGATTGGAGACCGTAGTCTCCGAAGCTTACGTCTGTTCCACGTTGCGCATTTCCTCCGCGATTTCCTCGCTGAGTTTTGCGGAACTTGGTGCGTTTTGGCATTAAAGGCATAGTATTATTTCTTTCTAAATTTAATTGTTAATTTTCGATGATTAGCTTGGCGTTATGATTGGCGCTCTGGGCGTCCACCACGTTCGTTGCGTCCACCTGCTCCACGTCTGCCACCACGGCCTCCGCGGTCATTGCGTCCACCACCTGCGTTTGGCTTCTCTTCTTTTTTGTTGATCCATACTTTGACACCGATGATGCCGTATGTAGTAGCTGCTTCTGCGAATCCGTAGTCGATAGGCACACGTAGGGTCTGGAGAGGCACTTTGCCTTCGCGATACCACTCTGCACGTGCGATGTCTGCACCACCGAGGCGACCTGAGCAACGGACACGGATGCCTTCTGCACCAAATTCCATGGTAGTTTGTAGAGCACGCTTCATAGCGCGGCGGAACGCTATACGACGCTCAAGCTGAACGGCGATGTTTTCTGCTACGAGCTGAGCATCTAGCTCTGGCTTGCGGATTTCTAGGATGTCGATTTTGACTGAACATCCACCACATACTTTGGAGATGTCTGATGTCATTTTCTCGATCTCAGATCCCTTACGTCCGATAACTAGACCTGGGCGTGAGGTGTGGAGTGTTACTCTTACGCTGTTCCATGCACGTTCGATAGTGACGCGTGATAGTGCTGCGAATTGTAGACGTCCTTTGATGTATTTACGAATCTTGAGGTCTTCGTGAAGTTTGTCAGTGTAGTCAGTTCCAGTGGCATACCACTTTGAGCGCCAGTCTTTGCTGAGTGCGAGTCTGAATCCGATTGGATTTACTTTTTGTCCCATAATATTTGATTGATTATTAGTTGAGGTATTTCGTTAAATTATGATTATGAAGCGTCTGCTCCACCAGCGATAAGTTCTTTGGCTTGTGTGATCCAGTTGTCACGCTCGATACGTCCTTTGAATGATAGAAGGTCATCAAAAGTGTCAATGTTCTCTTTATTCCAATCAGCTATTTGTTGGTAGGTGTAGATACCGAAGCCGTTAAGCTTATCTTCGAGAGCCGGCCCGACTCCGCTGATAACCTTGAGGTCATCAACTTGATCAGGTGCAGTTGTGTAAACTTTACCTCTTGAGTTATCTGAAGGAGCCGCTTCTTTAGCTGCTGGAGCCGCTTTCTTCTTAGCTTTAGCAGGCTTTGCTGGCTTTTCAGCTACTGCAACAGCACTACCTAGAGTGATGTAGATGTGGCTAGTACGCTTTAGGATAGAGCCTGCAGATCCACGAGCACGTGGCTTGAAGCGCTTGAATGTAGGGCCTACGCCAATTGTAGCTTCTTTGACGATGAGGTCGTCGGCATCGAGGTCGTGATTGTTTTCTGCGTTTGCTACTGCACTCTTGAGTGTCTTGCCGATTAGGAATGCTGATTTCTTCGGAGTGAAGTTTAGCATGTCTAGGGCGGAGGAGACTGGCTGACCTTGGATAGCACGAGCTACGTCACGGGCTTTTTTAGCGGAGACGCGAGCGAATTTATATGTTGATTTTACTTCCATCGTTTTAGGATGTTGATTGTTATTGTTGTGTCTTGATTGATGCGATGTCGCCTGGGCGGACCGCGTTATTGGTGTCATCGAGTCGGATCACTAGGGCTCCAGCTATTTCTGGTCTTACCTCGGCGATCCGTGCTTCTGCTATTTGGCTCTTACCACGTAGGATACGGAATGTCATTCCTATGCGGACTTGCTGCGTCTCCCCAGCGTTCAGTATGAGAGTGCCGGATTGGCCATCTATACCGATGATCTTGGCCTCGTGAAGAGTTCCTAGATCTATCTGCGGACGCGGCTTATCTATGATTCCCAGCTGTACGTCAAGTCCTCTGATTTTTTTCTCGAGTTCTTTTCGTTGCTGGTCATCTGCTACAAAGGCGTGCTTTAGGTATTCACGTACCTGAGCAGTGAGGGTCATCGCGGCTGTTTCCAGCTTAGCGAGGCGTTCCTCGAGCACCTTGCGGTTAGCCACTGCCTGGATGAGACGCTCGTCATCTGTCCCTAATGGGTAGGTTCCGAGTGCTTCTAGTTCCAAGCGAATTTTATTTAACTTCCCTTTAGCACTGATCGTTTGTTGCTTCGAATCAATGAGTGCTTTGGAGAGGTTTTGGTTCTTATTCTGTAGCTCTTGAATTTTTTGTTCAAGAGCAGCAGTGCGAACATCAGCTCCCACTTCACGTGGTGTAATCTGCTGAGCCTGGACCATAGCCACACTTGCCGCGAGGAGGGATGCTCCTGTGGTTAGTGTGATGATGGCTTTAGCGGCAGATTTCATTTAATGAAGTGGTTCGTTTTTAGTTATTAGATAATATTACTTCTTACCTATTGATCCGTGAGCTTTGAAGATACGAGTCGGGGCAAATTCACCGAGCTTGTGTCCCACCATGTTCTCAGTTACGTAAACAGCGACAAATGATTTGCCGTTGTGAACTGCGAAGTTGTGGCCTACGAAGTCTGGTGTGATCATTGATCTACGGCTCCATGTCTTGATCGGCTTTTTGTTTTTGCTGGTGCTTGCTGCAGCAGCGTCGATCTTGTCGAGGAGTTTTTGGTCAACAAATGGTCCCTTTTTGAGTGATCTTGGCATAAATTTATTTTCAGTTAGTAGTTAGAAATTATTTATTCTTTGTCTTACGACGTTGAACGATGACTTTGTCTGAAGCTTTCTTCTTCTGACGTGTCTTCTGACCTTTGACGTGACCCCAAGGTGACTTGAGGTGCTGACGGCCACCACCGGACTTGGACTTACCCTCACCACCACCGTTCGGGTGATCAACTGGGTTCATACACATTCCACGAACTGTTGGGCGAATACCCATCCAACGTGAACGACCTGCCTTAGCAGAAACTACGTTCATGTGATCTTTATTACCTACTTGACCAATGGTGCAGAGGCAGCGTTCGTTAAACTTACGGATCTCACCAGATGGCATCTTGACGAGTGCGATTCCTTCCTCACGGTTAGAAAGCACTGCTTGCTGACCAGCTGAACGGGCGATTTTGCCGCCTGATCCAGGAGTTAGCTCGATGTTGTGGATTGATGTTCCGAGTGGAACGTTGCTAAGTGGCGTAGCATTACCTGGCTTAGGTGCTGCTGTTGCACTTGAGACTACCTTAGCGCCTGCTTCTAGTCCTTGTGGAGCTAGGATGTATGCTTTCTCACCATCTGTGTATTCGATGAGTGCGATACGGCAAGTTCTGTTAGGATCATACTCGATGCCTACTACAGTAGCTTCTACGTCAACTTTCTTACGCTTAAAGTCTACGATTCTGTATTTCTGCTTGTGACCACCACCGATGTGACGGCAAGTGATGCGACCTTGGTTATTACGTCCACCTGATCTTTTCTTTACACGGAGGAGTGACTTTTCAGGAGTAGTCTTAGTGATCTCCTCAAATGTGTTCCAGACCTTGTATCGGTTTGATGGTGTTACTGGTTTAAATGTTTTCATTTTTCGCTATTCTTTTCGATTTATTGCTTCGTTTTGCAGCGGATGCAGTGGAAATGTTAGACTAAGTCTAGTGACTCGCCCTCCTTAAGGCGAACGATCGCCTTCTTCCAGTTTGCTGTTCGGCCTGCGTCTGCTCTGCGTTGGCGCTTCTTCTTGCCATCATAGTTACATGTGCGGACTGCTTCTACTTTTACGCCGAAGAGCTGCTCTACAGCGCGTTTAATTTCGAGTTTGTTTGCCTTTTGAGCCACTTTAAGAACGATGTCGTTGTTCTGCTCCTGAAGGAGAGTTGCTTTTTCGCTGAGGCGAACTGTGTCGATGACTTGGTATATGTCTTTCATCTGATTTTTGTTCTAGTTAGTGGTTATGCGGTTCTCTTAGCGAGTGTCTCGTATGAGTCTTCTACGATGATTACTGCATTGGCGTGAAGGATCTGCTCGATGTTTACTTCATCAGCTGTGATGAGTTGCACACCTTGTACATTGCGCCCAGAGAGGTAAGTTTTCTCATCGAATGACTTAGCAATGATGAGGATTTTCTTAGCGTCTGAGAACTCGCTTACTGCTGAGATGAATGACTTCGTCTTAGCGTCTGCGATTGCGAATGATGCGACGGCAGCTACTTCACCAGCGGCGATCTTTTCACCGAGTGCCTTACGAAGCGCTAGCTTGCGTGTGCTCTTGGTTACTTTCTTAGAGTAGTCACGTGGACGAGGTCCGAATACTACACCACCACCTACGAAGATAGGCGCTGAACGTGCTCCGTGACGTGCGCCACCGGTTCCTTTTTGCTTATAGATCTTCTTACCTGATCCGCGGATTTCTCCACGTGTCTTGGTGCAGGCAGATCCTGTTCTACGGTTAGCGCGGTATGCTACGATGAGATCGTGCACGGCTTGGTTACCTTTAGACGTTCCTGAGACAACGGTGATGTTGGCTGCGGCTGCGTCTTCGAGTGAAAGTTGTTTTACTGACATTACAGTGATTCTTTCTATGGTTGATTATGATTTAGCCTTAGCTGCCTTGATAGCAGGGCGGACGGTGACGTAACCACCGTTAGGTCCTGGAACAGCACCTGATACGAGGATTACATTGTCTTCAGGGCGAACCTGTACGATTTTAAGATTCTGAACAGTACGGTTGTATTGACCGTGACGTCCTGGCATCTTCTTATTCTTCCAAACACGTCCTGGCCATGTTCCTGCACCGATGCCACCTGGGCGTCTATGCATCATGTGACCGTGTGAGTCTGGCTGACCTGCGAAGTTGTAGCGCTTTACCACACCTTGGAAACCTTTACCCTTAGTAGTGCCGATGACGTCAACGGTCTGACCGTCTTCGAAAACTGCTGCTCCTGGGTGAGCTTCTTCTGTGTTTGGTAAGTCTGCATCAGAGGCGAAACGGAATTCCTTGATTTGCTTCTTAGCAGTTCCGTTGTTCTTCTTGATGTGACCGAGCTTAGCTTTGTTTACACGCTGCTCTTTCTGCTCGTCATAACCGACCTGGACTGCTGAGTAGCCGTCAGATTCAATTGTTTTAACTTGGAGAAATTCATTACCAGATACGTCGATGACGTTTACTGGGATCATAACACCGGCTTCCTTATCGAAAACACGAGTCATTCCTATCTTTTTTCCTAATAGTCCTAGTGACATAGTATTAAATGGTTAGATGGTTACGTGGTTCAGATTTTGATTTGGATATCAACACCAGCTGGCAGGTTAAGCTTCTTGAGCTCATCTACTGTGCGGGCTGTTGGATCTACGATGTCAAGAACGCGCTTGTGAGTTCGGATCTCGAACTGGTCAGCAGCTTTCTTGTTTTGGTTAACTGAGGCGTTCACGGAGAACTTCTCAACTCTTGTCGGCAGAGGAATCGGTCCAGCTACCTTGGCACCTGTGCGCTTGGCAGTCTCTACGATCTCGAGTGCTGAACGATCGATTGCTCGATGGTCATACGCACGGAGTCGGATTCGTATCTTTTGGTTTTGCATGTTAGTTTGTGTTGTTATTTATTGATTAATAAAAGTGGTAAAACTTATTAACACAAGGTGTAGTAAGAGATAAACAGCTCTGCATTCAAAATCTTCAACAGTTGCAAAGGCGCAAAACAGAGGACACAATAACGTACGAGAATTACTCGTATAGCCATGTTTTCCGGAGATGCACCCGATATTTATATCTTGCTTAGCGTATTTCTCCACGCCAAGTCACTTTGTGGGGGCGCGAACTTACTCAGAAAAAGCAATCTGACAAGCCCTATTTTTGTTTTTCAAAAAAAAATCACCCATTCTCTTGTGAGCATGCATATTTCCATCTAAATATAAGTCGGTTACGCTGTCTAATTTCGTTCGCCCATTCAAGGTCTACGGTAGTCAGCATGGCGCATCTCCCCCATTGGCTGACCACACCTGTGACTTCATCAACTATTGACTGCGCCCCACCCCTCACAAGCAGAGCTGCTTTTGCACATTGGCCGAAATCTCCCCATTTCCATACTCCAGGCAGGACGATCCAGCTAGAGAGGAGGTCTTATTCCGTATTAGTAATTAATGAGTTACGATATGCAGCAAGAAGCGAGCAACAGGTAGTGACAAGCCTGAAACCTATATTTTAGCGTGAAAAACTCATCAGAAAAAATACTCCGAACCATTTTTCATCTGGAAAAATTCACTTCAACTCATTGTACTTTAGTTTGTTTTTTTAATTTTCTCTCCCTAGTTTGAGTAACCTGATATAAGCGCCTACCAAATCTAGGCTAGACATCTCTTGAAAAACGATCTAGCCTATCTCATCTTAATTATGAAATTCATTATACTACTACTCGCTTTAACCACCCTTATCTACGCTGAAGAAACAAAGGTATCTTCAGACAAACCTAACATCCTCTTCATCTTTTCAGATGACTGGGGCTGGGGTGATCTCAGTTGCCATGGGCACCCGTATGTAAAGACACCGAATATTGATAAACTAGCGGCAGAGGGAACCGATTTCCACAAGTTCACCGTTGCTAGCGGAGTCTGCTCACCGAGCCGTGCTGCTGTGATTACAGGACATTTCCCCGCTCGCTACTCTATCGATGGACACTTCGCTAGGGTGTCGAGCAATGCTAAGCGTGGTATGCCAGACTGGCTCAACCCAGAGGCACCATTGCTAACTCGTATGCTCCAGAAAGCAGGATACGCGACTGCGCATTATGGCAAATGGCATATATCGAACAATATGATCCCAGACTCACCACTCCCGAGTGCTTACTGTTATGATGAATATGGAGCTTTCAACTGTGCTGGTGAGCAAATGCCCGTACATGAAGACTCGGAGCGCGCGATTAAATTTATAGAGAAAAGCAATGCAGCAGGTAAGCCATTCTTCATTAACCTCTGGATTCACGAGCCACATGTACCATTCCACACCGTCGATGAAATCCGCTCGCGCTTCCCTGATCTTGATGAAGCAGATAACATCTACGCCTCTGTTTTATCTCATGCTGATGACCGTATAGGTGAAGTGTTAGATTGCTTAGATAAACTTAAAATAGCAGACAATACACTAGTAATATTCTCCTCTGATAATGGTCCAGCCAGAGGTGGTGCAAATGTGGAACCTAAGCCGACCTATGACTCTGCTACAGGTCATGGCTACGGCATAGGTGCAGCTAAAGGAATCACTGGAGGTCGTAGAGGCTATAAAGGGGCACTCTTTGAAGGCGGGATCGGAGTCCCATTCATAGCTCGCTGGCCAGGAAAGATCGCAGCAGGTAAAGTAGACGGCACATCATTGATCTCGGCTGTAGATTTACTACCTACCTTTGTTGAAATAGCAGGGGCAGAACTTCCTGCAGACTATAAGCCAGATGGCCTAAGCCAGGTGAAGACCCTTAAAGGGGAAGCCTTCACCAAGCGTGAAAAACCTCTCTTCTGGAAAATAGGAGCTAAAGCTCGTAGTGAAAAGAGCAAGTCAAATCACTGGGTAGGCTATGCTGTGGTAGACCAGCAGTGGAAGCTCGTGACCACCTCAAAAATGGATTATGTGGAGCTCTACGATATCGCTGCAGATAGTTATGAGAAAACCGATCTAAAGGAAGCAAATCCAGATGTAGTAGCCAGAATGACTAAGCTTCTAACAGACTGGCAAGCCACACTTCCCACCACGCCTGACCCGAAGTGCTTTTCTAATAAGCGTAAGTAATAACCTTAGGGAGTTTATACTAGGAATTTTTTATACAGAATGGACAGAATCTTTGCATAACTAACACAATTTTTGGGTCATTTAATTCATCAAAATGCTACCGCAGATAGAATTGACGCCCTTTGCTGTATAGCTTCATTACATTCGCCATAATTCTGAAAATTCCTGGTAATTCTGCCTAGCGCTCCGCGACCGCAGGGCAGGACTCTCCCTTAGTGTAAATTCCCTTGTCTCTACAAAAAACTCTGAAGCACTTAGCGCGCCCCAAACTTCTCATCCACGATCTTCTGGGGCACCGGCTCGAAGCTAGATGGTTCCATCGTAAATGACGCCCTACCAGATGAAACGGTTCGCAGAGCAGTCATGTAGCCGAACATTTCTGCAAGCGGCACCTGAGCTTTCAGCGTGCTAGTGTTACCCTTTGATTCCATACCACCGATGATTGCTCGTCTGCGATTCAAGTCACCCATGATGTCGCCTTGATAGTCTACAGGAGTGGAAATTTCCACATCCATCACTGGCTCTAACAGCTGAGGACCTGCCTTATCGAACGCGTCTCGCACAGCGAAAATGGAAGCCACCTTGAATGCATTATCATTAGAGTCTTCATCATGCGACTCCCCGTCTAGTATATCTACATGGACGTCGATGACTGGGTAGCCGCCCACTGAGCCGTTCGTCATAGAGTCTTCGATTCCTGAGATCACAGACTTGATGTACTCTTTCGGGATACTCCCGCCAGTGACCTTATTCTCGATGGTCAGACCTTTACCCTTATCGTTAGGGCGGACAGCGATATTGACGACGGCATATTGCCCCGTGCCACCTGTCTGCTTCTTGATCTCCCCATGCCCCTGAGCCTCGTGAGAGATTGATTCACGGTAGGCGATCTGTGGCTTACCTACGTTTGCTGCTACGTTAAATTCACGCTTCAGACGGTCCACAATGATCTCTAGGTGAAGCTCACCCATACCTGCAATGATCGTCTGCCCCGTATCGTCATCAGTCTTCACCACGAAGGTCGGATCCTCTTCCTGAAGACGCTGTAGACCGACAGACATTTTATCTGAGTCCGCCACAGTCTTAGGCTCCACCGCCATAGCGATGACAGGCTCCGGGAATGATGGTGGCTCCAGAAGGATTTGAAATTTCTTATTACACAGAGTATCACCCGTGGTGACATTTTTAATCCCCACATAAGCTGCTATATCACCTGCGTAGGCAGTCTCTATCTCCGCCGTCTTGTCCGCCTGCATCTGGATCAGACGCTGCACCCGCTCTTGCTTACCGGTGCGGGGATTATAAACCATATCACCCTTAGAAATAGTGCCAGAGTAGACACGGAAGAACACCAGCTTACCCACGAACTTATCCGCCCAGAGCTTGAATGCGAGTGAACAAAATTTACCATTATCATCAGATGGTGCCAGCACTTCAGCATCATCATCTGGAGAAGCCATA
>CALFBV010000228.1 GCA_937951395.1 uncultured Rubritalea sp. | reverse complement strand
AAAAACAGACTAAACTGAGAATCAACGCCCTCTAAAAGGAGCTACTTAGAATCACATCAAGCGAAAATGCTACTCTTGATGAAGGTGAAATTTTTGCAAAATCTTGAACTTGTTAGTTTACTAAGTTTTCAGAAGTCCCCTAAATAGAATCAAATGCCTCATTAAAACGACTAATGATCTCTTGTTTGCCTTCCGTTCCAACTGAGAGACGAATCAAGTTTCTAGAGACCCCGCACCCTTCAGCCCACTCGAGCTCGTCATAGTGAGCGAGTAATGTATATGGGCAAGCCAAGGAAAACTCTGTTCCAAAACTTGGCCCTTTCGAGATATTAAGTTTATCAAAAAACTTAGCTACTTTTTTATCGTTCTTTAGCGTAAATGAAAGCAGTCCTCCGTATCCGCCCTTCTCGGTTTTCACGAGATGGAAGAAGTCTTTGGTATTCGACGATGGATGCCAGACTTGCTCTACAGCATCATGCTTCTGCAGGAAGTCTACTAAACCCTGAGCCGCTGCATTCACTGGCTTCATGCGTTGCTCGAAGTTCTTGGCTCCTTCATCTAAAATAGCCGCATCCTGGGCATAGAGCTTAGAATTAGTCTCACCGCAGTCGTCATCGAAGAATGCCTTAAATTCACCATAATGAGTAGATTTCTTTACGAGCTGAACCGCACCAGCCATGACATTCCCTGAGCCAGAAACCCACTTTGTAAGACTAGAGGTTACAATGTCAGCGTATGGCTTCACATCCACATTGTAGGCACTGCAAACCGTATCATCGATCACGAGAGGGACGTTTCCCGCATCACACGCAGCTCGAACCTTCTCCAGATCCAGCATACGTAGTAAGGGGTTACTAGGAACCTCACAGAACACAGATGAGAATTCCCCAACACGGATACGGTTAAGAGCTTCATCAAAGGATTCACCTTCAGAAACCGGAAGAAATACAGCGCCTGCTCCAAAAGAATTCTGCACTTTGAGCACATCCACGTATGGAAAATCTAACTGAAGAGATTTCTTGCTAGGGGCTAGTTTTCTCATTTCTCTGTGCACGGCAAACACTGCGGACATTCCACTCTCATAGACATAGACATCACCCTCATCATAATCTCCTATCTCCTCTAACTTTCTTAGTAAATCTACATTATCATATTCCCAGAGTCCGTCACCATCCATTACATCTAGAGCTTGCCTACTAGAAACAACCTCGCCCGAGTACCTCCAATACTCCATTCCGATGTCATATTTATCCTCTGGCAGGATGAGTGCTTGTAGACCATCGTAACTCGCGATTCTGAGAGCGGCTCCAGAGCGTTTCTCTACAAATCTTAGCGCCCGTTGGGCTGCATTTTTATTTGGGAATACGATCACTTTTTCACCGTCTGCAGCCACTGCTTGTTCGCATTTCTGGAACAACCTATTTACCGCTGGATGGAGAAAGAACCTAGGATAACCGCATTGTAGTTTAGACATGACCTTATCTCTACCCTCTTCGTAACCGATCACTGAATCCCAAGTCGGCAAGCACACTGATACAGCGTGTCTATCATCTGGGATAGGCACGCCGAGATCTGCTACATTACAAGCTGGATCTGAGGCTAGATTACGCACGGCGGAGATACATAGTCTGCTATTTTATTTATGCAAGCTTGATGTTCTCCTATAACGCGGAAAATTTTCACGATTCACCTTCCCGGCCACACGCAACCATGTTAGGTAGTTTCCAGCAATCACCGACCACTATTTATTACATCATGGCAAATTTAAATCTCACTCTCAAAGTCTGGCGTCAGGCAAATGCAAATGACAAAGGCACCATTCAGACCTACGACGCAAAAGCAATACCTCAAGAAGCTTCATTCCTAGAGATGCTCGACATCGTTAACGAGAGAATTATCGAAGACGGAGCAGAGCCTATTCATTTTGATCACGATTGCCGCGAAGGCATCTGCGGCATGTGCTCACTTACCATCAATGGAATCCCACACAGTAAGGAAAATGGCATCACCACCTGTCAGCTTCACATGCGTAAATTCAATGATGGCGAGACCATCTGGATCGAGCCATTCCGCGCTAAGGCTTTCCCTGTATTAAAAGATCTCATTGTTGATCGCGACGCTTTTGACCGCATCATAGCTGCTGGTGGATACATCGATGTCCGCACGGGATCAGCTCCGGATGCGAATTCCATGCCGATCGACAAGAAAATTGCCGATGAGGCATTTGATGCCGCAGCATGCATCGGTTGCGGTGCTTGTGTTGCCGCTTGTCAGAACGGTAGCGCGATGCTCTTCGTCTCTGCGAAAGCTGCCCACCTCAACAAACTCCCCCAAGGTCAGCCTGAGAAAAACAAACGCACGCTCGCCATGGTCAGACAGATGGATGACGAAGGATTTGGCAACTGCACAAACCAATACGAATGCGAAGCTGTATGTCCAAAAGAGATCAGCGCAGACAACATAGCTAAGCTGAATCGCGACTTCGCGATCGCAGCCGCCAAAGAAGCCCTGTCTTAGATTCTCATCCTCTAACATCATAACTTTCAAAAGCTCAGGCTCCCCCTGGGCTTTTTTATTGTCTGTAGGTCCGGGAATGGGAGAAGGTGTGATTTTTCGCGATGTTTTTATGCTGCCTTTTGAGCCCAAAATTCTTCCCAGTGATTGTTTTCCTGTAAAACTTTCAAATGAGCCATGTTTTCAGCATGTCCTGCTCCAGGCTTCTTGAGCCTTGCTTGGAGAACACTACGATGACCACTTTCTACCTCTCCTGAGCCGATCGGAAGACCAGCTTCTAGCGGTGAGCCAAGCACCACTCCATAGAGTTTTAAACCGTTGTTAGGGAGGCTTGCACTGCAAGGTCGGACTTCTCTCCAATGGCAATCGCGATATTTTTTTAAGCCTTTAGATTTCTGCTCTTTGCTAGCTTCTTTATAAGTAACCATGGGCACCATAGAGTCATCCATTTGCTCTACAATGGTCTCAACCTTTTGATCGGAATCTTTCACATTGGCGTTAAATTCTTTAGCCTGCTGACAAGTTGTCATTGGTTATTTTTGCAATAGCACTGGTCGGCAAATCAAGGTTGTAATGCTCGATGATTGCTTTGGAGGTTTTTGCGTAACTACGTTCAGAACTGATGTCGACTACATGTCCTTCTAACAGCAATGAGCTATTACTATGCGTAGTTTTGCTTTTTCAAAAAATGGGTAAGAGCTTGTAGTAGTCGATTTGTCGCATACCACTTGAGTCTCGCGGAATTCTCTTACCTTAGCTTCATCCTTCTTAACGTGGCTTGGTCTGGGCACTTTCAAGCGCCCTCCGAGCTTTCCCAGATGATAATAGACTCCTTTCACACTCAAATGGATTTGATGCTCATTAGCCAACCACACTTGAAACTGTTTAG
>CALFBV010000227.1 GCA_937951395.1 uncultured Rubritalea sp. | reverse complement strand
CGGACAGTCATTGCTATAGGGTCTGATGCTACGATGACGGAAATTCAGAAACGAATTTCCCCTAGGCAGAAATTCATACCGCATGGGCATAAGCTTTCGATAGGTCTAGTAGAAAAGCCTAGCGCTGAGGCGGCTGAGTTGGTGGTGAAAGATGCTTGCGCGTTTAATCAGCAAGGATGCTTATCTCTGCATACGGTTTATGTAATGGAGGGCGCGAGGGAATTCCTCCCTATGTTAGCAGAGGCGATGCAGACTTATGAGGAGACGAATCCTCGGGGAGAAATCGGAATTTCTGATAGTGGTGCCATTTCTAATCTACGGGAGGTGGTGAGGTATGAGGCAGCAAATAACCCTGAACATGTAGCGATACTACATAGTGATGGAGATACTAGCTGGACCGCCATTTATAGAAACTCCCCTACCCTGCATCCCTCTGTGCTCAATAGGGTAATCTCTGTTCAGCCATGGCCCAATTCGGGTGAACTCTCTGAACTTGGAGCGGAGCGCGAGTATCTATCTACACTTGCAGTTGAGAAATCATTACTGGATAGAGGTAAGTTTTTAGATGTGCCACGGATCTGTAAATTAGGAGACTCTCAGATGCCTAGCCTGAGTTGGCACCACGACGGGGTTGCAACATTAGCCTCTCTAGTAAGGTGGCGGGATGTTGATAGTTAATCTGCTATCGTTGGCGTTATTCAGAAACCTTAGTAAGCCAATCTAGGTAAGGCTGCTGTCCATCTGAAATTTCTAGCACAATGCATTCTGGCAGGTCGTAAGGATGAGCTTTTAACAAGAGATTTTTCAGGGCATCGAGGCGCTTGTTATTCGTCTTTATAATAATCATGATTTCCTCATCCGTGCAGATCTTGCCTTCCCAACGGTAAATAGACTCCACTCCCTTGATCAGATTTACACAAGCTGCGAGATTTTCTTCCACGATCATCCTGGCGAACTTCTTAGCAGATTCGCCATCAGGAAATGTGGTGAATACTGTGATGGGACGCGCGCTGATTTTCTTGAACATAGCCTCATTCTATGAGCTTCATCAATGGGCGCAACTTTAAAGGAATGCGAGATTGCATAAAAGGAGGCAGTGTGCCAATGTGTCGCGCATATGAAGGATGGTTTTCTGGATAAATTAATCACGAGACTAGATAGATTCTCACCGAGCGAGGTGCAGAACTTAGTATCGAGATTAGTGCGCGAGAAAGGCTTCATGGAGAGTGTTTTCGAAGCACTCCGTGAGGGCGTGTTTATTGTGGATCCGGATGGAAACATCACCTTTGCGAACCGAGCTGTGCATCAGCTGCTAGGCGTGGATACTACGCGCTGTATCGGCCAGAAAGTAAACTCGGTGATCCGCGGACTAGACTGGAACAGTCTGGCGCACCCGGACAGGGTAGTGACTCGAGATATGGAGGTATTTTATCCTGAGAATAGATTTTTAAATTTCTATCTAGCGCCAATCAATGGGCAGGTGGGGAATGAGGAGGAACATCTAGGCTATGTGATGCTGATCCATGACATCACAGAAAGCAAGAAGGCACATGAGGAGAGCTTAGAAAGCGAGAAGCTGAATGCACTGACATTTCTGGCTGCAGGCGTGGCTCATGAGATAGGAAACCCTCTCACTTCGCTGGATATTCACCTGCAGCTACTCGGCAGGAAGATCAATAAGCTAAAGGGCCAGGAGAAGGAGGACTTGAACTCACTTTTGGGAACAGCGCAACAGGAGATCAAGCGGCTGGATAACATTTTAAAGCAGTTCCTCCATGCACTACGTCCACAGGACTCAGTCCGCGAGAAGGTGCCGCTACATAATGTGCTTCGCGACACTCTGGAAACGCTAGAGGCTGAATTGATAGAGCGCGATGTGAAAGTGAACCTGGAGCTAGCAGAAAACTTACCTCTGATCGATCTCGATGCGGGACAGATCCAGCAGGCTATTTATAATGTGATCCGAAATGCAGCCCAAGCACTGACTAAGGATGATGGACAGATCACGATTGGGACTAAATTTACTGATCACGAGATAGTGATGAGCATCGCTGATAACGGGAAAGGCATTTCACCTGAGCATATGGGTGCGTTGTTCGAGCCATTCCGCACGACTAAGAAATCTGGCACCGGTCTAGGTCTGCTCATTGTTCGCCGGATTCTGCGCGAGCATGGTGGAGAAATGGAAATAGATAGTGAGGAGAATAAAGGAACTACAGTGAATTTATACTTCCCAAGGATAGAAAAGCATGTGCGGATGTTAGAAAGTGATGCGAGCAAACCTTTAATCGATGTAGAATCTGAAGAATGATAGACTTTAATGAATCGAGTGATGCAGTATTACTAATCGTGGATGATGAGAAATCTACGCGTGATGGACTACGCCTAGCGCTGGAGGATAACTTTGATTGCTATGTGGCATCTGACATCCGCGAGGCGATGAATATTCTCAAAAGCGAGAAGGTAGATCTCATGCTCACTGACCTACGAATGGGCGGCGACAACGGAATGGATCTGCTAGATCAGGCGCTCACTCTGCCCCACCCTCACGCACCTATCGCCATCATGATGACTGCCTACGGAAGTGTGGATACCGCAGTGGAGGCGATGAGGCGCGGCGCATGGCATTTCGTGACTAAGCCACTGAATCTGGACGAAGTGGAAATGCTTATCAAGCGCGCACTGCGTGGACGCAAACAAGAGACTAAAATTGTCAAACTAGAGCAAGAGAACCAGCAACTCCGCAAGGACACAGGCAAATCTCCTCACGGACTAGAGCGGCTCATCGGCAGCTCCCCCGCCATGGCGCAAATCCACCAAATGATCACTCAGATAGCCCCCACGAAAGCCACTGTATTAGTCGAGGGAGAAAGTGGCACGGGTAAGGAACTAGTAGCCGGGGCGATCCACGCGATGAGTGGCAGACCTGCGGATAAAATGGTAACTGTGAACTGCGCCGCCCTCAGTCCACAATTACTAGAAAGTGAACTATTCGGCCATGAGAAAGGAGCATTCACCGGCGCGTCTCAAAAACGGATAGGCAGGTTCGAGCAGGCTAGTGGCGGAACTATTTTCTTAGATGAAATAGGCGAGATCGACCAAGCCACTCAAGTAAAGCTCTTACGCGTCCTGAGCGAGAAAACCATTGAACGAGTAGGGTCTAACACGCAGGTGAAGGTAGATGTGAGAGTGGTGACCGCTACCAACAAAAATCTCCGTAAAATGGTGGCAAAGGGTGATTTCCGAGAAGATCTGTTTTTCCGTCTCAATGTGGTGAAAATTGAAATGCCTCCACTCCGAAAACGATCAGAAGACATCATCTTGTTAGCAAATGCTTTCCTTAAAGAATTTACGATAGAGAACAAGCGTGAAGAAAAACCACTCAGTGATGAGGCTGCAAACCTTCTACAAAATTATCGATGGCCAGGAAACGTCCGAGAGCTCCGCACTGCGATAGAACATGGGGTCGTGATGAGTAATGACTCGCTCATCCATCCTAAGCATTTGCCTAGTTTCCTGCTCAAAAATGACTCCTCTCTAGAAAATAACGTAATAACTGATGCCGAAACAAAAAACAGTCTTGCGAAACCAGCCGATTTCAACTTGAGTGCGCTAGAGAAAATGACTATTAAGAGAGCGCTAGACCACTCTGGAGGGAATCGGACAACAGCAGCCGAACTTTTAGGCATCAGCAGACGCACGCTCCACCGTAAATTAAAAGACCTTTAACCTACAAAATTCCAACACCCCCCTATCATTCCTATGCAAGCGCAAAAACCTATAAACACGAAATCAGCTATTTATAGAATCCTATTTTTCACATTGATGATCAGCTTAGCGATCATCTACATCATGTTCACCTTTAAAGGGCTAACTTCCAAATACGGCATGGACCAAGCTCAAATTGGCCGTCAGGTTGCTAAGGGACACGGCATCACTACAAAATTCATTCGACCTGTAGCGCTTCAACAATTAGAGGAATCTAATAAGCCGGTCGACATGTATCACTTCTATGATACTACCCACTCACCTCTCAACGTTCTCATCTATGCAGGTGTAATTAAGGCCTTTGGAGGCGATGCGCCAGATGCTTATGCGATGTCCAAAAACCAGAACGTTTATGAACTAGACAGAGTCATAGCAGGAACTTGTGTACTGTTCTTCATGATCTCTATCGGAATTAACTTCATCTTAATCTCAAACATATTTGATACCAAAATCGCCTCCATCGTTGCCATTCTGATGCTTTTTAGTGAACATTTTTGGAACTTTTCTAAATCTGGATTACCACAGATGCTGATGCTTACTATTTTCTCCGCAGCCTGCTACTTAATATGGAAAGCAATCCAGAGACAAGAAGCAGGGCTCTCAGCCATCGTTCCTGTGATTCTATCAGGCTTTATGTTTGGTTTGCTTGCCTTAGCCCACTGGATGACTTTATGGATATTCTTGGGATATATCATCTTCTGTATCAGCTATTTCAAACCCCGAGGGATCTCTGCTATTTTCATCACCCTCACTGTTGCTATTTTCATAGCGGGCCCACTAATTTTCAATGCCAAAAATAGTGACGGTCTGATGGGCACAGCCTACTATTACATCAATGGCCAAACTGGAATAGCCCAAGATTACAGCTTTAGACAGCTATCCCTTCCTGCTATGAACGTACGAGACCTAGCATTACGCGTGATCAAGACTACACTTTTTCAAGCAAACCAAATTCATACTCACATTGGGGGGTTCTTCATGGCGACAGGATTCTTTCTCGCTTTGCTCCATCCATTTAAAAGAAATAGTATAGCAGCATTCAAATGGGCTATATTCATTATGTGGATCACTGCCGCGCTAGGCATGTCAGTTTACGGATTATCCTCTAACCCACTAGACCCAAATCAAATGCACATCTTATTCATGCCGATGATGTCTGCATTTGCCTTGGCATTGATAAGTATATTATGGGCACGTATTCCACTGAGTCAGCAGCCAGGCATAGCCAGCCTTATTCCATTCATAGCTATTATTTTGATCACAGCTACTCCAATGATTATCAACTTACAAAATGACTTTAGGACTCACCAGAAAACTGTTCTGGGCTATTCACCATACACACATAATCAAGTTTTAACAAATTACGTCGAAGACACCGAAATAGTAATTACTGATCAGCCATGGGCAGTAGCATGGTACGCAGACAGAACGGCTATCTGGCTACCTAGTGATTCAAAGCAGTTAATAAAAATTGAGGAGATCGCCGAGAAAAATAGGGCTTCCATAGTCGGCATCTTTATGACTCCCTCTATCCGAGATGGCAACCAAGCAATGAACACTCAACACGTCTACTCCGATCTAGCTCCTTTAACCTATAATCTTTTAGGAATGCAACTAGGTGGTGTGCCATACGCAGAAGCGTCTCCTGTAACCAAACCTATTGTATCAACTACATCAGGCCGCTATAACTACCGCGTTCCCATCGTTGAAAGCCCCATACAACACTGGTCTTCATATGCCTATACGTTATACACAAACATAGATCCAGCAACACGCGAACAGGAGCCAGACGAAAAATAATACTGCAATCATCCAACATGCCGAAAAAAACAACCACAAAAGAATTCACCTTCGAGGAGGCTGTTGCCGAATTAGAAGAAATAGTGATATCCATGGAAGAAGATCAGCTCCCCTTGCAAGTACTTATTGATAAATTTGAGAGAGGTGCCAAGCTTCACAAAGATTGTGAGACATTCCTCAACTCAGCCAAGAAAAGGTTAGAAGTAATCGCCAATAACACCACTGATAAATCCACCACTCCACCCCCTGAATCACCAAGCAACGATGACGATGAAATCCGACTCTTCTGAATTACCACGTCTCCTAAAGACAATTAAATCCCCCGATGATCTCAAGAAACTCAACCGCACTGACCTGCCGTTACTCGCTGAAGAGATCCGCGAGGTACTAATTACCCGACTCTCCGTCACAGGTGGTCATTTAGGGCCAAACCTCGGCGTTGTGGAACTCTGCATCGCTATGCACTATGTGTTCGATAGCCCGGCGGATAAGATGACCTTTGATGTCTCACACCAAGGCTATGTGCATAAAATGCTTACAGGCAGAGCAGATGAAATCCACACCATTAGGACCTACGAAGGACTCAATGGTTTCCTCCTACGAACCGAGTCTGAGCACGACTCCTATGGTGCAGGGCATGCAGGAACAGCCCTCTCTTCCGCACTAGGAATGGCATCTGCCAGAGATCTCTCCGGTGGAGATAACCACGTCATCGCTTTTGCGGGTGATGCGGCATTCACTTGTGGCCCTACTTTAGAAGCACTCAATAACATCAATGACACCACCAAAAAATTCATCGTCGTCCTCAACGACAATGAATGGTCCATCGACAAAAACGTAGGTGCTATTTCACGCTATTTTAACAGCCTTCAAACTAGCCCTACCTACTCATCTGTCAGAAAGAAATCAGCAGATTTATTAGAAAAATTTGCGGGAAGCAGCCTCCGTAAGCTAGCTCATAAAGTTGAGCAAGGAGCTAAGAACCTCTTCTCTGAGAACGTCCTATTCGAGAACTTCGGCATCCGTTATTACGGACCAGTCAAGGGACACGATGTAAATTCACTAATCGACACCTTCGAATATCTCAAGGAGCAAGATGAACCAGTTATTCTCCACGCTATCACCGAAAAAGGAAAAGGATACACTCCTGCTTTAAACAACCCAGGGAAATTCCATGGACTAGGACCCTACAAGCAAGAAGACGGATCAACTGCAGCCGGCCCTCTTCCTACTTTCTCAGAAATTTTTGGCCGCTCTCTAACTGATATGGCTAAGGCGGATGAGAAGATCACCGCGATCACCGCTGCGATGCCAGGCGGGACAAAACTAGATATTTTCAAGAACGAACTCAACGAACGTTACTTTGATGTAGGGATCGCTGAAGAGCACGCAGCACTGTTTGCATGTGGCCATGCCTGCGAAGGATTCAAACCCTTTCTAGCCATCTACTCTACCTTCATGCAGCGCGCCTATGACATGATCATTCATGACATCGCCCTGCAAAACTTACCTGTGCGCCTCTGCATGGATCGTGCTGGTCTCAGCGGCGATGATGGACCTACGCACCACGGTTTGTTTGACATCGGATATCTCCGTCACGTTCCAGGCCTCATCCACATGCAGCCTAAGGATGAAGACGAATTCGTAGACATGCTTCACACCATGGCGACCTACAATGATGGCCCTACTTGTATCAGATTCCCTCGTGGCGCTGGCGTAGGAGCTAAACCTAAGACTTCCCCTGAAATTCTCACTATCGGTGAAGCTGAACTCGTAGCGGACGGATCAGATATCTGCCTCATCGGACTCGGTCACCTTTTCGAGATGGCAGTCGAAACCAAGACTAAATTAGAAGCTCAGGGCTACTCAGTAGCTCTCATAAACCCTCGCTGGATCAAGCCACTCGATGCCAAGCTCATCACTGAGTATGCTCAGAAATGCAAAGTAATCTGCACCTTCGAAGATCACGTTCTCATGAATGGATTTGGAAGCAGCATCATCGAGCTACTCCACACCTCAGGCATCTGCACACCAGTAGAGCGAATTGGCTGGCCGGATGAATTTGTCGAACACGGAAAAGTAGACGTTCTCAGAGAGAAGCACGGTCTAACAGCTGAGAATGCCGTAACATTGGTGCAACGTCATCTCTAGGAAACAACCCCTTATTCTACAGTTAAACTCACCCCCAGAGGCGCTGGAGCTTCATCACCAAGAACATTTTAGATCCAATAAGGGTTCAATCAGCTCGTAGTAATAAATTCTCAAGAAGAAGCTATAGCCCGGCTAACATCTACGAACTAGCAGAAACACACTCTAGCCAAGAAGAGGGAGCTAGGTTTTTCCATATCCTCGTATCCGTTAAACCAGTGAAAACCATCACACTCGAATCAAAAAAACTCAATCAAGCGACGCAGAAAGCACAGCCTAAAGTAAAACCAACAGTCTACCTCAAGCTCAAGTATCTAACAGCCACTAATAAAGTCCTCATCAAGCAAAACCACGAGTGGGTAGAAAAAAACGAACACAAGTATCTCAAGTTCCTTCCTGTCAATCCGGTCAAAGCAGAGAATAGGTAAGACGGCTAAAAGTTCACAACTCTAACAGATCCAGCGCTCACTCCACCCAGTGCTGTAATCTGCGCCTTAAGCTTCTCTATCAGAACCGCGCTCCCATAAAAAGGTCCAGCTCCCGCACCACCTGTGTGATGCGTCTCTATCAGCACAGGCCCACCATTCACCATAATGAATGATGGATTCCCACTATCACCACTGACTAACATTTTTCCATAACCTAGCTGCTTCTTAGCATCATAGCGGAAGAATATTCTATCTCCAGAAACACCACCCACCTCGTGGACAAATAAACGTTTATTCTGATCAGTTACTATGACAAATTCCCCTCTCAGCCTCTCTACTAAGCCCGCTGTCGGGGCAAGCAATGGATACACCTTATAGCCCGCAGGCACTGGTGTATTCAGCAAACCCACCGCACAGTCACCATGTACATTTTTAGCCGCCACTAGCACTCGCTCTAACCGTTTACCATTCCTGTCATGAAACACTACGGAACTAGGAATCTTACGTTTATAATGTGCCGCCA
This sequence comes from uncultured Rubritalea sp., assembly GCA_937951395.1. Classification (GTDB taxonomy): domain Bacteria; phylum Verrucomicrobiota; class Verrucomicrobiia; order Verrucomicrobiales; family Akkermansiaceae; genus Rubritalea. The sequence goes on along the minus strand of CALFBV010000227.1, from coordinate 2,897 downwards.
TTACCACATGTTGCCGAGTCACCAGCGTGCAAGTCCGCTTATCATTAAATGAAATCCCAGACGCATCAAACTTCCTCGTCCAAGTAGTATTCATCACACTATCACCGAGCGCATCATACTTCTTAAAAATCCCCGGATCATCATACGCCACCGGCATATCAGCTACCTTAATAGAACGGGTCACATAGGAAACTCCAGACGTATTATTATCAGCACACCCCACTAAGCTAACTCCGGTGATCCAGCTTATGGTAACCAACAGACCTAATTTCAGTTTATTCATTGTGCTATTACAATCACGACCCTCCTATTCACCAAGAGAAAAATCATCTTATGGGCACTTCTGGAAACCTCTGAGCCCGGTTTACATTTTAAAGTATTTAATTTTTCTTATCAGAAAGTAGTTTAAAGGCATGAACTACCGTAAGCCATCCAAGAACTACGATCTTTTTAGTGCTATATCCAAGAAACGAGCTCAAGAAACGCAAGAGGTTGGGATTTTGAAGCTGAACAAAATTATTGATTGGGAAGGCTTCCGAGGTTTGATGGAGGATGTGACAGGCTATAGTTCTAAAGATAATAAGAAAGGTGGTCGCCCTCCTTTTGATCCAGTGTTAATGTTGAAGATTTTAATTTTACAGAAGTATAGCAAAATGATTGATCGGGTTTGGGATCTGGTTCCATTTATGGGGAGTATGATATTTTCATTGATGTCTTAGATACGAAAGAACCTGAAAGCATCCTCTAAGAGGATGGCCGTCAGATTGTAGCCAAGCCTTTGACAACGCACAGATGAGAACAGATTGTTCTGTATTAGCAAGCAGGGCAGTTATTGATCGTTTGAAAGAAGTCATTGCCTTTGTCGTCTACCAAAATAAAGGCGGGGAAGTCTTTTACGGTGATTTTCCATACTGCTTCCATTCCTAGCTCTGGGAAATCTACTACTTCTACGGACTTGATGTGGTTTTGCGCTAGGATGGCTGCGGGTCCACCCATAGATCCTAGGTAGAAACCTCCGTGTTCTTTACAGGAATCGGTCACGATCTGGGAACGATTTCCTTTTGCTAGCATCACCATGGATGCTCCTTCTGCTTGGAAAATAGGCACGTAGGTATCCATTCTTCCAGCAGTTGTAGGGCCGAACGATCCAGAGGCCATTCCCTCTGGCTTCTTTGCAGGGCCTGCGTAGTAAATGGGATAGTCTTTGACGTAGTCAGGCAGACTTTTTCCTGAGTCTAACATTTCACGGAGCTTCGCATGAGCGCTATCGCGAGCCACCATGATGGTGCCGCTGAGCGATAGAGCAGTGGTGACTGGGTATTTTGTGAGTGTGGCTAAGGTCTTCTCCATGCCTTGATCGAGATCTATTTCTACGCCATTGAATTTCCAGTCGCGGAATTTATCTGGGATGAACTGCCCTGGATTGCTTTCTAGCTTCTCCAGGAAGATTCCTTCCTTGGTGATTTTTGCTTTTGCCTGCCTGTCAGCTGAGCATGAAACTCCAATTCCCACAGGACATGATGCTCCGTGACGCGGAAGTCGGATCACTCTAACATCAAGCGCAAAATGCTTACCGCCAAACTGCGCGCCAATGCCAATCTCGCCCGAAAGTGTTAATAATTCTTTCTCCAAGTCAACATCACGGAATGCTCTACCGTGTTCATTTCCTGTAGTAGGAAGCTCATCATAGTAACGCGTTGATGCCATTTTCACTGTCTTAAGGTTCATCTCAGCGGATGTACCACCAATGACGATGGCGAGGTGATAAGGAGGACAGGCTGATGTGCCAAGTGTTGCCATTTTAGCGACACAAAATGATTTAAGTGTGTCTGGATTTAGTAAAGCTTTAGTCTCCTGATAGAGAAATGTCTTGTTCGCTGAGCCTCCACCTTTTGAGATGAAGAGGAACTCGTAGCTGTCGCCAGACGTCGCGTAGAGATCAATCTGGGCGGGAAGGTTGGTCTTAGAGTTCATTTCCTCATACATGCTGAGTGGGACAGCTTGTGAGTAGCGTAAATTTTCTTCAGTGTAGGTCTTGTAAATACCGTGAGAGATCGCTTCTGCGTCATCGAATCCGGTATAAACATTCTCACCCTTTTTCCCCATCACGATGGCAGTGCCAGTGTCTTGGCAGTTTGGTAATATGCCATTTGCCGCTATCTCTGCATTTCTAAGAAGAGTGAGCGCCATCATTCTGTCATTATCTGAAGCCTCAGGGTCATCCAGAATAGCGGCTACTTGCTTCAGGTGAGATGAGCGCAACTTAAAGCAGATCGCCTTCGATCCCTCGTTCGCTAGATTAGTGATTGCTTCACGACTCACAGTAAGAATTTCTCTATCTCCCAGCTTCTCAACTGAGATCCCTTCGGTACTTATGAGCTCATACTCCGTCTGGTCTGGGCCGAGTGGGAAGGGCTTCTGGTAGTGAAATTCTGGTGTGGACATGGATGCATCATAATAAGCGATAGGGGATGATGAAGAAAAAAATGATTATTGATGAATAAAATTCAACTTCTAGTTGTCATATGAGTATGAAGTGTTACTTTTCTAGCATGAGAAACAGATGGATCACAACGATGGTAATAGCCAGCATGTCAGCTTTTACGACAGTGACTGCGCAAGCAGATGCCGCGGCTGAGCAGGTGCTGCGTGGAGCTAGGTATGCAGCCACCCTTCAGCAGCAAGACTTGCACGGGCATATGAAAAAAGACGGACGTAAGACACCTGTATCGCTATTTCTTAGAGGTCAAAATATTCAGTTCCATTATAAGGTGGCAAATGTGGAAAAGAGGTTTCATATGCGACTCAAAGAGGATCAGTTTGATCTGTTTGATATAGTGGGAAATAAGACTAAGAAATTTGATAGAAATAGAATCGCCCAGAGAATAAATGGGACC
>CALFBV010000226.1 GCA_937951395.1 uncultured Rubritalea sp. | reverse complement strand
TCGTTTCTTGGATATAGCACTAAAAAGATCGTAGTTCTTGGATGGCTTACGGTAGTTCATGCCTTTAAACTACTTTCTGATAAGAAAAATTAAATACTTTAAAATGTAAATTTGCCTCAGAGGTTTCCAGAAGTGCCCTTAGGTCAATATTTCTAAACCTTAGACTCGACATTTGGCCTATTTTCTAAGACACCCACGTCCGCGCTATTTAACACGCGCATTTATATCAAATCAATCATCATGAGAACACACCACTGCAACGAACTCCACCACTCAGACATCGGCAAAACCGTCACCCTCATCGGCTGGGTGAATTCTAACCGAGACCACGGTGGCGTAGCATTTATCGACCTCCGTGACCGCGAGGGTCTCACCCAGTGCGTGTTCCGCCCTGAGACCAATGCTAACATCGCTGAGATTGCGAAGACTCTTCGCAACGAAGACGTCATCCAGATCACAGGAATCGTAGAAGAACGTCCAGAGATCGAAGGCAAATCTACTGTCAACACCGAGATCGCAACAGGCTCAGTAGAAGTCTCAGCCACAGAGCTCACCATCGTTAACAAATCAGAAGTGCTCCCCTTCCAGCTTGATAAGAACATCAATAACGAGGATCTCCGTCTCAAATACCGTTTCCTAGATCTACGTCGCCCAGAAATGGCGCGTAACATGAAGCTCCGTCACCGCATCACCAAGACGACTCGTGATGTCTTAGACGAAGACGGCTTCCTAGAAATCGAAACTCCTATCCTCTCTAAGTCTACCCCTGAGGGAGCTCGTGACTTCCTAGTGCCATCTCGCATGCATCCAGGAAATTTCTACGCACTCCCACAAGCACCACAGCAGTATAAGCAGCTGCTCATGTGTGGCGGTATTGAAAAGTACTTCCAGATCGCACGTTGTTTCCGTGATGAAGATCTCCGCGCTGATCGCCAGCCAGAATTCACACAGATCGATATCGAAGCATCATTCGTAAAAGAAGACGACATCATCGGTCTCATAGAAAAACTACTCGGCAGAGTATTCAAAGAATCTATCGAAGCTGATGCCCCAGCTTCATTTGACCGCATGACCTATAACGAAGCGCTCAACACCTACGGATCTGATAAGCCAGACCGCCGCTTCGGGCTCCACCTCACGGATCTCGGAGACATCTTTGCTAACTCAGAATTCAAAGTATTCTCCGGCGCACTCAAAGCCGGCGGGTGCATCAAGGCAATCAACGCCAAGGGATTCTCAGGAGCATCCACAGGTCAGATTGATAAGCTCACCAAAGCAGCCATCGAAGCCGGTGCACGCGGACTAGCTTACATCCAGGCACGCGGACCAGAGCCATCAGACTGGCGCTCGCCAATCACTAAATTCCTCAGCGAAACAGAGCTCGCAGCCATGAAGGAAACCATGAACATCGAAGAAGGTGACCTCATCCTCTTCGGAGCTGGCGACTGGGACACCGTATGTGATGTCCTAGGCCGCGTCCGCCTCATGTGTGCTGATTACCAAAATCTCTTAGAAGGCAACACCGAGCTAAATTTCCTCTGGGTAACCGAGTTTCCTCTCCTAGCCTACAATGAAGAAGACGCTCGCTGGCATGCAGTCCACCACCCGTTCACCCGCCCTATCCCAGAAGATGAGGCTAAGCTAAAAGCTGGTGAATACGCCGGTCTCCGCGCACAGGCATACGACGTCGTTCTCAATGGCTACGAGCTAGGTGGCGGATCTATCCGTATCCACGAAGCAGATCTCCAAGACTCCATGTTCACCGCACTCGGAGTCACAGAAGAAGAGAAGCGCAGCATGTTCGGACACATTCTAGATGCCTTCAGCTTTGGAGCACCACCACACGGTGGAGTAGCTCTCGGCTTAGACCGTATCGCAATGCTAGTTTGTGGTTGTGACTCCATCCGTGAAGTCATCGCCTTCCCTAAAAACAACCGAGGCTCAGACCTCATGTCAGCTTCCCCAGCAGAGGTAGACTTCAAGCAACTTCGCGAGCTCTACATCAAGAGCACCAAGAAAAAAGAAGCTCCTAAAGAAGACGCTACACCGACTGCATAATTTCAATCTAACAAAAAACTTACCTCTAAGCTCACTTGGTTTCAGCCGAGTGAGCTTTTTTGCGGTCTAAATACTCACCAGTTTATAAACTTGAGCTAAGAAGCTCCTCTCTATAATATCTGAGTCTATCATCAAAAAATCTATTCTCATTATCTGCTGCCTAGTCATCAGACATCTTGCCCTTTATCATATGACTAGAATAATTACTGAAAGCGATACACTAACTGATTTCAAAAAACACACCTTCGCAAAAATGAAAAAATATGGCTGAGAAATAACTGAGACTAATAACACCTACACCTTCATTTTTAGCGATAGCAATAGCTATAAATGGGAACTGTCAAAGGATGACCTAAACACAATCAAACGAGTCAAGCCTGAGTAAATAGCTCCAGCTTCAACGATCTTTGGCAGGAAGCTTCTTTCCTGTTACATCAACAATTTCAGCTATCATTTTGAGAATATAAATGCGGTCAGAC
>CALFBV010000225.1 GCA_937951395.1 uncultured Rubritalea sp. | reverse complement strand
CCACTTGTAACACTCACCCCACTTGGAGATTCGGTCATGCTCGGGAAATCAGAAGCGATGATGGCATGGCCTGACTCCAAGAAAGTAAGAGATGAAGCACCGATCAAAACGGGGCTAGATGTAGAGATAGAGGAAATGGGCTTCGACCCTAAGCTCTACGCAGCACTCAAAGACCTCCGCGCAAAAATAGCCAAGCAACAATCCGTCCCAGTCTACGTAGTCTTCTCTAACAAAACCCTCGAATACTTCACCAGACTCCGCCCCACTAGCATGGAAGCAGGAATGCGCATTAAGGGTGTAGGTGAGGCTAAGGCTGTCCAGTATTTAGCAAAATTCATCGAGGTCATCAAAAGTTACAGGTAAGTTTTTTATCTTAAGTTCATCGTAAATTTAACCGTCGAACATTTAAATGGACCCATATAAAGCTCCAACATTATTACAAGAAAATCAGACCAATAAACATAACTTGGAACTTCGAGAAATAGATCCGATCTGTCCTTCATGTGAGAGCTATAAAACATCGGTGGATTCAGTGTTAAAGACATTACCGAGTATTATAGCTGTGATGTTGTTTGGCTGGAACCATATGTTGATGCGCTAGTCGATGTGCCGTGCTTGAGGTGAAGTTAATAGCTATAAGTCAGTGAGTTAAAAAATAGCAATGGTGGTATTTGTGTCGCTTGTGATACTGATTGTCTGTGCGCTTTTATTATAATTGATTATGGGAATATTGCCGATACAGCTATGAGGGAAAGTTACGAAATGGATTGATTTAGCGCGGTTATTCTTTTGACAAATTGTAATTAACTGACGGATTCAGGTGAATGTGGCTGAGAAACTCAGTTGCCAAATTTCTACTTACCCGCTAGGAATCAGCGCATGCAATCATTACCTATGCCTGAGAAAATTGTTGGAGTGCTGTCGTTTGATTTCGATGGGACGCTGGTAGATCCTAAGTCTGATCCTCAGCTGCACCCAGTTTTTTTCGAGGTGATTAAGCAGTTCAATGAAGTTGGCTGGGTTTGGGGGATTAATACAGGGCGATCTCAGATGCAGATGCTTTCTGGTTTTATGGAAGGGAAATTCCCCTTTCTTCCAGACTTCCTCATCGCACGCGAGCGAGAACTCTACACTCCCGGCAGGCTGAATAGATGGATGCCGGTGCGGGAATGGAATGAGAAATCTACAAAGGATCATAAAAAGGTGTATCGTAAATCACGAAAATTTATCAAGCAAGTTCAGCAGCATGTAGAGAAGGAAACCAATGCGCAATGGGTGACCGAAGAAGGTGATCCAGCGGGGATCGTCGCTAATTCTATAGAAGAAATGGCTGAGATTCTTGATTTTATCGATGCACGGATAGGTGATTATAAAAATTTAGGATATTTGAGAAATACGATTTACCTCAGATTCAGTCACAAGGACTATCACAAGGGGACTTCGCTGGCGGAGATCTCGAGGCGCTGTGGCGTTACGAAAGAGCAGGTTTTTACTATCGGTGATGGGCATAATGACATCGGTATGCTGAATAAGGAATATGCTGATATGATCGCCTGTCCCGCGAATGCGGATGATGAGGTGAAGCAACACGTCCTTGAGCAAGGGGGCTATGTTTGCCAGCAGAGTGCAAGCTTAGGGGTGATCGAGGCAATAGACCATTTCTTTGATTAAGCTGCTCTAGCTAGGATATCCTGAAAAATATTTTCGCCATACGAGCGAATTGTCTTCACAATCCGAGTGCTGAAATGTTTCCATAGTGCAGACGGTATGAGCGATAAAGAAAAAGTATTTAAACGAGTTGTTCTCAAGCTTAGCGGTGAAGCTTTGCGAGAGGTGGGTAGTCAGGATAATATCTCGCCAGAGATCGTAGAGCGCATCGCAAAGGAGATTTCAGCGGCTCATAATGAAGGCGTAGAAATAGCCATCGTGGTAGGTGGTGGAAACTTCTGGAGAGGAGCTAGTGCATCTGCCCGTGGGATGGACAGAGCTACCGCGGACTATGTAGGTATGATGGCTACAGTCATGAATGCTCTCGCAGTTCAGTCAGCTATAGAGGCAGAGGGTGTAAACTGTATCGTTCAGTCAGCTATCGAGATGAAAAACGTAGCCGAGCCATTTATCCGCCGTAAGGCGAGACGCCAGCTAGGTCAGAAATACGTGGTCATCTTTGCCGCTGGCACCGGAAGCCCATTTTTCTCAACTGATACCACAGCGGCACTCAGAGCGAGTGAGATATCAGCAGATGCCATACTAAAAGCCACCATGGTAGATGGCGTATATACCGCTGATCCCAAGAAGGATCCATCAGCGACTCGATACGATACTATTGACTTTGAAACCTGTATCAATGATCAGCTTGCGGTCATGGACTCTACTGCATTTTCACTCTGTATGGATAATGAAGTACCCATCATGGTGTTCGACCTCAATGTTCCGGGGAATATAACTAAGGCTATCCTCGGTGAGAAAATTGGAACCATCGTCAGTAATAAATAATTTCAAATGTAATCTAACAGAATTATCTAACAACTAAGTAAAATGCAACCTAAAGAAGTAATCGCAGAAATAGAAATGGCAATGGAATCTGCCATCGAGCACATGAATAAGGAGTTTTCATCCGTTCGTACCGGTAAAGCATCACCATCACTCGTAGAAAATGTGATGGTTGAGGTGAAAGCCTATGGAACGAGAATGAAGTTGCGTGATCTAGCCATCATCTCTACTCCAGAGCCAAGACAGATCGTCATCCAGCCACATGATCCAAGCACAGCGGACGATATCGACCGCGGTATCCGTGAGGCCCAGCTAGGATTCAATCCAGTGAATGAAGGCAAACTACTCAGACTTCCAATCCCTGAACTAAATGAAGAGCGCCGCCAAGAAATGGTGAAGCGTGTCAGAAGCATTAGTGAAGACATCAAAATACGAGTACGTGGATGCAGAAAAGACGGTATGGATAATGCTAAAAAAATGAAGAATGAGAACATACTTACAGAAGACTCACTGCATGATTTCGAGGCAGAAATACAGGAAGTTACTGATAAATTTGGAAAAATAGTAGATCAAGAGTCAGCAGCTAAAGAGAAGGAAGTAATGACTGTTTAAAAATTATATTTAAACAAAATAGAATTTCTCAGAATAAATTTCAATCATCCTACTCTTAACAACATGGAAAACGTAATAATCATAGGAACTGGCCCTGCTGGTTACACCGCAGCGATCTACTCAGCACGTGCAGATCTCAAGCCACTCATTCTTACTGGCGCACAGCCAGGAGGTCAGCTCACCACCACCACAGATGTGGAGAACTTCCCCGGCTTCCCTGACGGAATCATGGGGCCAGAGCTAATGCAGAAAATGCAACAGCAGGCAGAACGCTTCGGAACCAGGGTCGAAAACGGCATAGCAGTCACAAGCATCGAACAAAATGGGGATAAATCATTCACTGTTCACGCGCAGAATGTTTTCTCATCAGACGATAAGAAAACGTACCAGACCAAGACCGTAATCATCGCATCTGGCGCATCAGCTAGATACCTCGGACTACCAGGTGAAGAAGAACTCGTAAAGTCAGGAGCAGGACTCACTGCATGTGCTACCTGTGATGGAGCATTTTACAGAGACGTTCCTGTCTGTGTGATTGGTGGGGGAGATTCCGCGGCAGAAGAAGCTACATTCCTCACTAAGTTCGCGAGCAAGGTCTACCTCATTCATCGACGTGATGAGCTACGTGCCTCAAAAATCATGGCAGACCGTGCTCTAGCTAACGAGAAGATTGAACCGGTCTGGAACTCCGGAGTGATTGACTATATTCTTGATGATAACAAGCGCATCAAAGCTGTGAAACTCAAAAATACTGTCGATGGCACAGAGTCTGAGCTACCAGTAGAAGGCGTATTCATGGCGATCGGTCACAACCCAAACACTGACTTCGTTAGCAAGGAGCTCGTGGATCTTGATGACTCAGGGTACATCATTCCTGTTCCAGGAAAGACAGCGACTAAGACGCCGGGTATTTTTGCGGCAGGTGATGTAGCAGACACATTCTACCGCCAGGGCATCACCGCCGCTGGTCTAGGCTGTGCGGCCTCACTAGAAGCAGAGCATTACATCGCTGGATTAGAAGGTTAATTCCTGAGCATAACATTTTACAAGCCATGGAGACGAGTATTCTTCATGGCTTTTTTATTGTCTGTAGTCGGGGAATGGGAGAAAAACCCTCGCCTTTAGGCGAAGACTTCCAGTATGCTTGCGGTAATGTCGAAATATCGTAAATCATCTCATAGTTGTTACAGTCTGAAATACCATTTAGTTTGGATAACG
>CALFBV010000224.1 GCA_937951395.1 uncultured Rubritalea sp. | reverse complement strand
GCACTCCAATACTGCCGCGACACATTTCTAAGCGTCAGTCACGAAGACTTCGCCCACGTCATCGACTCCTCAATGCCCATTGATGCAATTCACCAGCAAATACTAGCAATATCCCTTCTTCAATAAAGGATTAAAGATCCTTCCTCCCTGTGCTCATCTCCTGTAGAAGCACACTTTAGCAGGCATGCTTCGAGTTCTAAAACACAATGAAACAGATATAAATGCAATACCATTTAAATAGTCATTCTGTTCTAACAGTTTAATCTATGCTAGTTTTAACGCATCGCTCGAATACGTCAAAAATTTGATACTCTTAACGAAACTCCAATGCTCCTTGAGAGACTCAAAAAAGAACAAGGATGGCAACGTGAACGCTTATTAGATAAGAGAAAAGGAAATGGTCCAGCTCGTAAATTGATGCCTGAAATGGAGGCTCTCAATATACCGTCAGAAAAATATGTTAGACTCTGGATTTATGGTGAAATGCGTTATAGCTTGCTTCCTTTAACATGCAAGATGTGGTGGTGAATTTGGCAGAACAGTCGATTCACAAGGTAAGCTCACCTAATGCAACTACGGCAGAGATCACCACCCACACGCCTTCTCACTATGGCTCGCAGGTGCAGAGGTCTAAGGCGGCTCCACCTATGGAGACACAGATAAATATTCATTCAACATCACTACCCCAGACCAGTCTCTTCACGTCGGTGACCTCCACGCCACCATCCTAAAGAGTTGCGGACTCAACTACCAAAAACTAGCCTACCTATATCAAGGTCTAGAACAACGACTCACCGGAGTGACCCAGCCAAAATTAGTAAGAGACATTTTAGATTAATCAGTTAACATAAACTTATGACCATAAACAAACTTACCCTTAACACCATGGTAGCTTCACTTACGGTTGCTACTCTTCACGCAGAACAAACTACTTTAAGTATCGACACTGCGGAAGACTGGAAAAAAAGCATCGAGTCATCGAAAGGCGCAGTCATCGAGAATGGCTCAGTCTCTCCTGAGGGAAAAGACGCTACTTTCCTTACGAAGATTCAGAAATTCGATACCAAACGATCAATCGATTCTCTCACTATCAATCAATCGCCAGTATGGCAGAACTGGAATCCAGTTGAAAACATTGGGCCATCAAATCTACAAGACTCACCAGTGATGCTCACCGCTGGACCTGCCAATTACTGGATCTTGGGGCGCTACGGCGAAAGCCAACCAATAGCTAAAAAGAACAAAAAAAAACAAGAGCGAGAACACACCCAAAAAGCCAAAGGAAACACCACTATTCATCGCGGAAACTGCCACCCTCGAAGGCTTCGAAACCCCCTTACTCACAACACCTTTTCCGAATCAATATAATGCCCCCGGCGGACTAAAAAAAAGCCTAGGCGGCTACCACGCTTGGCAGAGCAAGGACATGAAAAACTGGGTTCACCACGGACCAGTAACAGAAGGTTTTTCCCGCTGGGTGACTAATGCAGAAATGGTGGACGGCAAAGCATTCATCTACTATGACTTCCCAAATGACCAAGATTCACACGTCTACGTAGACAGCGATCTAACAGATGGAATACCTGGTGAAAACAAAGGCAAAGTTCTAGAAGACCCATCACACGGTTCTGATGCTGGCTTCATTCGTGACCTCGATGGAAAGTTCCACGTTATCTTCGAGGACTGGAGCCCTATCTCTGCAAACAAACGTTCGTGGGATTCCCCACTCGCTGGACACGCCGTCAGCCCGGACGGAGTGTCTCCCTTCATCATTCAGAAAACACCAGCGGTCGATAACCGCACTAAGCCTACCGGAAAAACAGGAACCTACAAGCACCCGCATTGGGTAAAAGAAGACCCAGATAACTACAAAACAAGCATTGCTAAATTCGAAATCCACGAGCCAGAACAAGAAGCCTATGGAGATTGGGCCGCCATTGCCATTGGTGGTCAGTATTACCTATTCGGTGACTATGATCCAGCAGGAGGTCACCAGATGAGCACTGGCTGGTTTACCTCTTCATCGATCGATAAACAATTCACTTGGTGTGACAACATCGGTAATGGTCACCCTGATCCAGACGTCGCATTCGCAGAAGGCCAGTTCTACTTAGCCACTCAGCAGAAAGTCGACTACGTAAGCCCAGGTCCATGGGTCGAAAAAGTAGAAGCTCGTGTGGGAGTAGATACAGACAATGACTCCAAGATTGACCAATGGAGTGACTGGTCAGAAGTCAAAGAAAGCTATGACTACATCAAAGGCTTCTCTAAGCAGATTAAGAAAATACCTGCGCAACTTGACCTCAAAGATCTCCCTGAGGGATATGGCTTCCAGATCGAAATGAAAATCACCGACACTACTGAGAATAAATCAAAGCCAATCATCGAAAGCCTCCAGCTATTATTTAAGTAATGATACCTTACGAAGACCTAGGAGAATCTAAGATGGCAGAGGGGACCGTATTCTCACTGCACAAACGCGATAAAGAATTCTTCCTTAAATACAACGGGTGTGAGTTGATGAGCACCAACCACACCTTTTCTGAGGAAATGCTCTCAGAAACTGGCTGTAAACATATCCAGTATGCTTCCGAGAGCAGACCACCTCATCCTAAGGTTCTCATAGGTGGTCTGGGGCTTGGCTTCACGCTTAAGCGCGCACTAGAAATGGTAGGTAGCCCAGCCACTGTCGAAGTAGCTGAGCTAATGCCTCCATTGATCGAGTGGAACCGCACCTTCCTCGTGGAATATAATGGTCCTTTACTAGAAGACCCGCGCACAATGATCACGCAAGGCGACCTCTTTGACACACTATCCAACAAACAAAGCGGAACCTATGATGCCATCTTACTAGACATTGACAACACACCTGATGATCTCATCACTCCTAAAAACGAACGCCTTTACACACCTAGTTTCTTAGAGAAGATCATGCAGACCCTCACTCCTAAAGGTAAGGTTTCTTACTGGCTTTCTGAGCCAGCACCGAAGTTCAAGAAGCTGCTGGAAAAAGCAGGATTCTACGTAGAAGAACACGCTGCCAAGCAACACAAAAACTCTAAACGAGCAATGCACTGCATTTATGTTTGTAGCCGCAAATCAGTAACTAAAGGTAAGCGTTAAACTCCTTCTCGCTCTGCTAGATAACGGTTCGCCAGTGCTACAGGTAAATTTTGTGCAGTGGCGTCTACGGTGCTTATGCCTTGGCTTTCTAAATTTCTTAATACTGCCTTGCGCTCGTCTAGATACATTTGGGTGGCTCCTAGCGTGAGGGCATCGTCTAGACCGGTGACTTCTTTATCGTAGCGATCTAGGACC
>CALFBV010000223.1 GCA_937951395.1 uncultured Rubritalea sp. | reverse complement strand
ACAAACTCACATGATCGCTCAAGGTGGGGATGAAACCTCACCTCTAACAGCCTCCACTATTCATGCCCACAGAAACTCTCATCATCCTTGCCATCTCCGCGCTATGCATCGGTGTGTCTAAGGCGGGGTTCTCTGGGGTGTCGTTGATTGCAGTTTATTTGTTGGCACAGGAGTTTGGAGCTAAGGAGTCGCTGGGGATTGCGCTGCCGCTGTTGATCATGGCGGATCTGATGGTGTATCCTGCGTTCCGTAGGCACGGGAGCTGGGCGCAGGTGTGGCCTATATTTTTCCCTGCGTTAGCGGGCATCACGCTCGGGTTTGTTCTGCTACCCTATCTTCCTAATGAGGTGATGAAGCCGGTGATTGGGAGTATTATTTTGGCGATGGTGGTGATCTCCATCTTGCGGGCATTCTATGGTGAGGCTATAGAGAGAATGGCTAAGTCGATGAGCTTTCGCTATTCCTCTGCTGCTTCTGGTGGTATTGCCACGGTTCTGGCTAATGCGGCAGGACCTATTTTTCAGCTGTATTTCCTCACGATCCGCCTACCTAAAATGGAACTCATTGGTGTCTGCGCACGGTTCTTTCTGGTGGTAAACTTGCTCAAGCTCCCGTTGAATGCTCAGCTGAATTTAATCACTCAAGAAACGATGATGATGAATCTCTATCTAGCACCCGTGCTCGCGATTGGGATATTTGTGGGTAAAAAATTTCTTCACCGTATCCCGCAAAAGAGTTTCGAGTATTTGATCCTTCTTTTTGCTGTAATCGCGGGGGTTAATTTGACGTTCTTTTAAATTCACCGACTTTTCACATTCACTTCATCAAATCTTCATGAAGGTTTGTGAGAGTTCGAACGTATTAATAAATGATGCGTTACACAATATCACAGCTTTTCAGATCCATCCCTGCTCTCTGCAGAGGTGACAGGGTGCTAATAGATCACTGGTTGAAGCAGTCCCCCGCTTACGTCCTGTGCCAGACATTACCACTTATCATTCTAGGCTGTGGCGCGTATGGTCTCAGCATGGGACTCTGGCAGGGCTGGGAGATGGCGAGCTACGCGGGACTGAAATTTCCGCTCGTAGTCATAGCTACCCTCGCTGTGAATGCGATGATCAATGGCATGTTCGCCATGGTGCTGGGATCAGGAATCAGCATGCGGCAGAGTATGCAATTTCTGTTCACCGCCTTCGCGATCTGTGCCCTCATTCTGGGTGCGCTTAGCCCCATCACTATCGGCATGGCATTACAGGGTCCAGCTGCTGCCAGCACAGACGCTAGATTCTTCCACAGCATCACACTCCTCACCCATGTCTTCATGATTTCTTATGCGGGGATCGTCTCTCACTCCATGCTACTAGGTGCGCTGAAAAAATATGCACATACTAAAAAAGCGGGCTTACAGACCTTCATCGCATGGCTTGTGGGAAATCTCTTTGTAGGCGCACAGATCGGCTGGATTTCCCGCCCATTCTTCGGTTCTCCAGGAAGACCTATTCAGTTTCTACGCGATGATAAGTTCGCCAGTTCATTTTACGAATCTATCTACAACTCATTTCAAAACATTTTCTAACCACTAACTACCTAAAAACATGGAACCAGAAGAACCACAACAAAGATACAATCCCCAGCGCGAGCAGGTGATTCAACCTAAGCAACCAGAACCCTATGTAAAATCCTTCATCGAGGGTGAGTATAGTTTCTCTAACATTCTCAGCCATTTACTGAAGAAGCCGCTCAGCGTGATCCACTCTATTGATGAAAAAGAAGGTGTCCGCTGGATGCCTATCTTTGCGATGACTGTCTTCTCGCTCGCCTTATTTGGCTTCATCGTTGGCAGCTTCGAGGGAGCTACAGAGCAGATGTATTTGGCTCCACTGAAGATCGTAGGCGGGGTTCTCTTCAGCTCTCTGATCTGTCTACCTAGTCTGTATATCTTCTGCTGTATTGGTGGCTTGGATAAGAAATTCTCCACTATCCTCGGTATCCAGAGCTGCACGATGGCTATCACTAGCCTGCTATTGATCGGCTTTTCACCAGTGATCTGGTTATTTTCTAGCAGCAGTGACTCTATGAGCTTCTTCGGATTCTTATGCATCGCTATCTGGCTTGTTTGCTTGTTCATGGGCTTAAAGTTCCTCACTAAGACGGGGATGGCATTTGGCATGAGCCACACCAAGCATCTGTATCTGTGGGCAGGTATTTTCACCTTAGTGACACTGCAAATGCCTACCACGCTAAGACCTATCATCGGCCAATCTGATAAAATATTAGAGCTCGATGAAAAGAAGTTTTTCCTCCAGCACTGGGGAGATGAAATGTCTAAGCAGACTATGAGAGATCGGGAAAAATACAATCGCACACCACGTGGAACTGACCGGTAAATTTTACTCATAGTGGGTTACTCCCCTAGCTGGCTCTACAGGTACAACATGTGTGTGTTAATTACTAATCGAGCTGGCTAGGAAAACCTAACTGAAACATCATCATGGACCTTAGCATCAATCATGAAACACTCCTCAAGAATTTCAAGTTCTGGGGATTTCACACTTTCATCAACTCTATCCCCAGCCTCTGTCTCGCCTACTTACAGGACTGGAATACCATAGAGAGCGGCATAGCAATGGCACTCGGAATTATACTCTTCTCTCTCATGCTCGCATTCTTCTCCAGCATGAAAGATGTGAATAAAATCTGCTCCACAGGCTTCATGTATCAGGCGATAAAAGCAGGGACATATTTTAGGATCTTCCTATTCATCTTAGCACTACCGGGGATCTTAAGCATCCTCATCTACTTTATAGGTGGTGCTGAGCAAGTAGATTTTTTTGCTAATTTGACAGGCATAGCCTGGGCGCCTGACTTTGTGACTGGCATCATCTCACACGGCTTCTACCAGAGCTTACGAGGTATCATACCCATCAGCGGGATCCATAACTTCATCCCCA
>CALFBV010000222.1 GCA_937951395.1 uncultured Rubritalea sp. | reverse complement strand
AATGGAATGATCCTAGTATTTGTTGGTTATCTAATATGGGTAAGCATCGCATGGGCTATCTTAAACTGTATCCCAGTTTTACCCCTTGATGGTGGCAGGATGCTAGAAGCTGTATTGGGACCGCGTAAGATTAAGTTGACCCTTACAATCAGCATGCTAGTTGCTGTGGCTGCCTGTGTTCTGGGATTTATGATGAAACAACCATTCCTCGGAGTTTTCATGGCGATGTTTGCCTTCCAGAATTACCAGACGCTAGAGAAGTTTAAATAGAAAGAAAACTATTCATTTGGCACTTAGCTAGTCAGGCAGTAGAGTCTGAGTATGCTAGAGGAAGAGAGTAACTTGAGTAATCAAAAAAGATGGATCAATTTCATCCCACTGAGCCTCCGTGGCTTGCTGGCAGCGGTTACTTTTGTTTGGGGACTTGAGATTCTTGATCTCTTGCCAGCGATCAATTTAGATGCATTCGGGGTGCGTCCACGTAGCATCTTAGGACTGATAGGGATACCTCTGATGCCTTTCTTGCACGGAGACTTTTCTCACTTACTCTCTAACACATTTCCATTTCTGGTTCTCGGATGGATCGTGCTGAGGGCGGAGAAGGAAAATTTCATCGTGGCTACGGTGACTATTATCCTGCTCTGCGGGATCGGAACATGGCTGATAGGCAGAAATAATAGCGTCCACATTGGGGCTAGTGGTCTAGTTTACGGTTACTTTGGTTATGTTATGGTGCGTGCTTTTATGGAGCGCAATCTGGCTTGGATTGTGACTGGCATAGTAGTTGGCTTTTTCTATGGGAGTATGATTTTCGGAGCTCTCCCTGTGTATAACCAAGAGATATCCTGGGAGGGACACCTCTGTGGAATGGCTGCTGGAGCGTGGTTTGGCTGGCGGAGATCTAAGGAGCTCAAGGCTCTAAAAAACTTACCTCTAGACCCTCTAAATTCTCTTTCTGACTTGTGATCAGTGAAGCATCTCTATATGCCCGAGCCATGCAGATAAGAAATAAACACGGTGAAATCATCGATCATGCAATGCATGATGTAGATGGGGTGAATGATAAACTAGTAATCCTAGCTCATGGTGTGACAGGTGATAAAGACCGAGAATTCATGGTCGAGTTAGCCTCCATGCTAGCATCCGCTGGCTGGCCTACGATGCGCATCTCTTTTAGTGGCTGCGGGAACAGCGAGGGGAAATTTACAGAAGCGACAATTTCTAAAGAAAGCAATGATCTACTCGCTGTGTTAGACCAGGTAAAAGGAACTAAGAAGATCGCCTACATAGGATACAGCATGGGCGGTGCTGTGGGGGCTCTCGCAGCTGCCAAAGATGATAGAATTAGTGTACTGGTATCGCTCGCGGGGATGGTGCGCACGAAGCTATTTGCCGAGACAGAATTTGGCGATGAGATCCCAGGCGAAGGCTGCATGTGGGAAGATGAGAATCATCCCCTTTCACTAGAATTTATGGATGATTTACGTCAGATAGACAGCGTGATCCCTACTGTTAGAGACATCCGAACACCATGGTTATTACTACATGGATCAGAAGATGATGTCGTGTTACCTGATGACAGCGCATCACTCTTTAATCATCTTAAAGGGAAGAAAAAGCACGTGATCATAGAAGGAACTGACCACTCGTTTGCTGGTCATTGGCGCGAACTCGCTGATCATATTGACTGCTGGCTAAAAACTCACCTGTAAGCAATAAAACACCAGCTAATGCAGGTGCCTTATTGATTTCAAATTTAAGATTGTAGATTTAAAATCTAAATCAGCATCAGTGAAGGCTGCTCTAGAAGCTTTTTGATCTCGTTTAGGTAACTTGCCCCCACTGCTCCGTCTATTACACGGTGGTCACAGCTCATACCGATGTTCATGCGCATTCCTGGAACTATTTCACCATCCTTCACTACTGCCTTTTCGATGATGCCCCCTACACTGATAATAGATGCTTGTGGAGGATTCACGATAGCATCAAAACTCTCTATACCCCATGCTCCGAGATTAGAAATAGTGACCGTCCCACCATCAAATTCATTTGGCTTAAGTTTATTATCACGTGCTCTAACTGCCATTTCTTTAATTTCTTGAGAAATAGCGAGGAGTGACTTTGTCTGAGCATCCTTCACCACTGGCGTGACGAGACCATCCTCTACGGCGATGGCTATTGAGACTCCGACATTAGCATACTGCACTATACTATCACCATTAAATGATGCGTTCACTGCTGGAACTTTTGCACACGCATTTATCATTGCCTTAACGACAAAGTCATTGAAAGTGAATTTATTTCCATGGGACTGCTCCGCTTGTGCGTTGACTTGCTTTCTGAGTGCTATGAGAGGTGCTGCATCCACTTCTACGTGAAGGTAGAAATGGGGGATGGTTTGCTTAGATAAAAGTAAGCGCTCGGCAATGATCTTCCTCATTCCAGTCAGCGGAGTGATCTTGTCCTCACCAGCTACTACAGGGCTGATAGCTACTGGGGCTGGCGTGGGCTTAGATGCTGCTGGCTTAGAATCTGAACTAGGCAGAACTTTAGCAGCGACAGAAGTTACTGCTGCGGCTACAGCTGCCACTACCTTAGCAGGGGCTCCAGTGAAGGCTGTTGAGTTTTCTACATCTGTTGCGGTGATACGTCCCCCAGGACCTGTGCCTTGGATAGTTGAAACGTCTACTCCATTTGCTGCTGCTATCTTCTTGGCTAGTGGTGAAATTTTGATTCTAGCTCCATCTGCTTGAGTAACTGCTATAGGGGCTGCTGCTAGAGTTTGTGGAACAGGAGTTACTGGTGATGTGCTAGAGGCTACAGATACTACTGCTGAAGTGGGTGCAGCAGAAGAGGTAACATCATCACCTTCTTCTGCGAGAACACCGAGTGCTGTGCCCACCGGAACTTTCTGCCCAGCTTCTACGAGAATTTCTGTTAAAACACCTTCATCAAAAGCTTCCATTTCCATTGATGCCTTATCAGTCTCGATCTCAGCGATCACATCTCCGATTTCAATCACATCTCCGACTGAGACACTCCAAGATAGGAGAGTTCCTTCTGTCATAGTGTCTGAGAGCTTTGGCATTTCTATTTTTACGGACATAAAGTAGTGATGATTAGATTAAATTGATTGAGTTGATTTATACTCTTAGTTGTCTTAGAAAATGTGACTTTGAGCAAGAATTATATCATTTTTTCTCCGTCTCCTTTAAGAGAGATCATCTCCAAAAAAACGACGCTCATATGGCATGGCCATGTGAGCGTCGTCTCGTAGGTGTGTGTGTGTTTAGTATGTATTTATATGAAAGTAATCAATTACGGCGCTAGTGTCTTCATCGTAGGAATGAGGCCGATGTGCGGCTCACCAGTTCCGGACTGACCTGTAGCACGTGAAAGAACGCTTCTGTTGATGATCCCGCAGCACTCTGGCTTAGGGCAGAATGAAGATCCACATTCACCGCATTTGTGAGTCACAGGCACTGTCTTCTCAACGGTAACCATGCCGCCTTTAGCGCCAGTGTATTCGTTTACTAGAATTTTTTTCTCCCCAGTAATGGAACCCACCTTGCCAAAATTACAGCAAGAAGTGAATAGAACTGCGAAAAGTGTTATAGCGAATAGTTTAATAGTGGTTTTCATAGATAAGTTTGTATATTAGTGCGCTTACGGAGTAATTCAAATAAAATCCTTATTATTTTTTACAATTACTTCGCCAATACACGCAAAGCATTGATTTTCATATAACATGAACACCACATGCTGATCGGCCTTTTGTAGAACTAGCGGAACATTAAGCTCGTATGCTTGCTCGATCACTCCACTCTCTTGAAGAGAACCTCCATGATGTAGTAACGAGTAGGTAAACTTATGCCACCTGATCACACTGCCATTCTAGAGGTATGGTACCGGTGCATTTAAACCAAGTCGTGTCCCATTTCACCTCCATGCGTTACCTATATTAAGTGGTGTGAATGGTCACGTAATATCCCCCCGGTAAGGAATAGGTTCACTGTGAACAGCTTCCACTGGAGTGCAAAATTACTACCTTGGATCAGCGAACGAATAAAACGCTAAGGAGCTACTCTTATACATTCCTCGTAAACGGAGGTTAACTTTTACATAGCAGTGGATGTTAGATTACGACTCTAGTTACCATTCAACTTATTCACCACTGCCTGGTCGATTGTAAAATTAGCACTGCCAAATTTCTTCACCTCACCATCTTCTTTCACCTGATATTCAAAGACTTTAATTGGCTGCACACCCTTCACCATAGACATCAAATAAACACGGATACTTAGAGCCTCCTTACCGGTACTACCTTCCAGTGATTTCGCAGCAAACTGCACCTCATTCAAACCATCGAGACCACCACCGAGCACTACCTCAGACATCTTAGTGTTCTGGAATCTGTGGTCAGAAACTTTGTTCACCTTCATTTTCACCTCTCTTCCGGGACAGAAAACATACACCTTTGCAATGTACTTAGCTGAACGCACCGCTATAGGCATCTGTGGGACAACTCCTGATGGCTGAAAATCTTTCTGCTTAACATAAGTTAGATCTCCAGCTTTGATTTTCTTACGCACATCCTTGAGATCTGTTAGACGGATAAATTCTGCCTTATCATATTTCCACTGACCACGCTCATTGATGAAATTGAGCAACAAAATATTCTCTGTAGGCTTTCCGCCCACCCCGAAGTCTATCTCCCCAAAATACACAGCCGTGGCAGTAGAGCCCTTAGCAGTAACACTCAGTGCCTTCAGACCGGTTACAGGCGGGGGGCTCACAGGCACTTGGAAAACCCACGCAGGAAATGCTTTTTTCTCAGATACGATCCTGTTTTTAATGTGAACTTGCCTGTGAGTCGCTGTGTATTGAGCCCATAGGTTGTAATTTTTCTTGATCATTGCGTTTCTCCACTGCATGTAAACACCATCAAGATGGGTTTTCAGCTGAGCATCCACCTTGGCTTGCGCTACCTGAGCATCCGCTTTTAAATGGATCATACAGAGAGTGATGAGAACGGTGCAGATAGTGAGTAATCGTTTATTCATACGATGAGATTGACACTGAATTGGTAGGATAAAAATAAAAAAAACAAAGTTTACAAAAGAAACTAAAAAAGACACTCTCTGTCACCCTCCCAGAAATCACCATGGAGCCAGAAACCATCATCGATAGCAACTCACCGACACTCCTCATGCGCGAGCAAGAACTGCTTGCAGGGGAAATTGTCCACACATACAAGAAGCTCGATGAAGCAGGAGATACTAAGCTCGATGCTCATTTCTTATACCCTAAAGATTTTCAAGATGATGAGCAGCGCACAGCCATTGTCTTCTTCCATGGAGGTAAATGGGATAACCAGATGGTAAGCCAGTTCGCGCCTCAGGCTCTCCACTTCGTGACACGTGGAGCTGTCGTCATTCTCGCAGAATATCGTGTATCCTCTATTCATCATTCCACTCCTAAAGAATCCATAGAAGATGCCCAGTCACTCATCCTTTGGCTCCGTGAAAACCATATTTTCGTAGGTGTAGACCCGCACAAAATCATCGCTTGCGGTGCCGCTAGTGGTGCTCACATAGCCCTATGTGCTGCGCTTAACCCAGATGTGGAAGACAACGGACTTTTCGATAGTCGCCCTAATGCACTCATCCTCTACAGCGCTATCATTGATACTACTAAGAAATCAGAAGCATACGAATTATTCGAAGACAAAAAGCAGGCTCTTAAAACCAGCCCTAACCGATGCATTGGAAAAAATGCACCTCCTATGATCTTCTACCACGGCACTTCTGATCACACTACTTCTATCGATGAGGTGGAGCAGTTCACTAAGAAAATGCAGCGCAAAAAGAACACCTGTATGTTCTACCCGTTCAAGCAAGGCACACATAGTTTCTTTAATTTCAATGTGAACCAAGACAACTTTGTCCAGTCACTAGAAAGTTCTGACTGCTTCATCACCGATCACGGCTTCCTAGAACCTGCACCAGAAGGCACCTTTATCAAAGACTACTAATAGGCTAAAGGCTAAATATAATCTCGCCACCCTCGGCCCAAGCCAGGCAAGACCCCTTTTATTTTACCACTAGGAATCTCTCCGCCAGCAATTTTCATGATTCGTTGCACTACTTGGCAACAGTTAGACCTAGGGATACCTTTACTAGTTTCTCCCCATGGAAAAGTTCCGTTAAATGCGTAGTTACCATGCATCTTTTTCTGAACTTCAAGGCTAGCTGTGATTACTGCGTCAGCCCACTCATCCTCACTCATCCCAGCAGGTGGCAAAATCTCTAACAGACCACGAGCAGCCTCTCTGTCGAAGTCTCGCTTGTAGTCTCTAATTACATCCAGCATCTTACCATTTCTCGCGCCAGAGAAAGTCGTCCTCACACCTGCATGGTCAATTATTTCAAGCCACACATGAGTCCCCCTCCCTAAAAAAGATCCCTCAGCTTTGTTTGCCTTTATGAATACCATCTCATCTAAGATACACGCGTTTTCTCATATGGCTCGTTTTAAATCCAGCTCACTAGAACGAATTCTTTGGCGTCCGCTGCGTAGGAAAAGAAATTTTGCAGAGCAGGAAACAAGTCCTCTAACATTTGGTCACGTTCATCAGTTTGATTCAAACTCCCTAAGTGCATTGCATCTAGCTCAGATTGAGCTCTTACTACCTGATCTTGGCTAAGCACACGAATCGCGCCATGATCCGTATGGATCTGAGAGTGTCTCCCCTCATCCGTGATCATCTTGAGCGTTGTGTTACCAGGAAATTTCTCACACAAAGAAACCCAGAGATTCTCAAAAGAAAAGTTCATTTCCTCACCACTCCAGCGACCTTCCATCAGCTGTAAAAGTAAGCTAGGATCCCCCGCTGAAGTCATCGCCTGTAGCATCTCATCTTGATCAAACCCCATGTCCTCCACTGTAGCGATCACCGCCTCAGGATCCCCCATAAATTCATCAAATCCATCCGCGGGCATGCGGGTAAATACCAAGGTCTTCTCGCTAACTATTACTACGTCATCACCCATAGCACTATCCCTTATCATCCAAGTATTTCCACTGCCCCTTATACTTTCTGAACCGTGAATTCTCATGCAGTTCGCTGAACTCACCATCACAGTGATATTGCGCAACAAACTCCACTTTACCTTTTCTGTCCTCAGCGGTCCCCTTACTCTTGTTTATAATCTTTAATTTACGCCACATCATATCATCGACCATGTCATCCAGCTCTTCACGGAGGTTTTTCTCACGCACATCTGGATGCGTAGAACTCACTAGATAATCCACCAGTCTGAAAAAGAACGCAGTATAGCGCGACCTCATCAGCGCCACAGCAGTAGCAGGCTGCGCCTTACCAACATGGAACGGGCGACAACAGTCATGATATATTTTCCCACTATCGCAGGGGCAGTCTGTCCGCGAGCGGATCTTCAGCATAGGTTCATCTTCCATCACTATCTTCTAACAAAACACTCAACCTTTGCCTAGCTATTTGCGTAGATAAATTTCTCTTAAATTAACACAAGGGGACTACTGAAAACCCGTTAAAATAAAGGATTCAAGATTTTGCAAGATTTTCACCCTCATCAAGAAGGCGTAGTGATCCATATTATAGGTAAGGTTACAGAGGGAGTTATGCTGTTTGGCTCGCTTTAAGCCGATTGCCCTACAGAAGTCCGCTCCCATTTGGGACATTCTTCCAAAGACATGTTCCACTCGCTCTGGCTTTACTGATCCGTTTATTTCGTTGGCGAGGGGCGTTAATAAAGCTAGCATCAACGAGACTACCTTCTTTGGCAATGAGCCCTTCAGAGCTTAGTTTCTGTGTATAGGTCTCAAAGAGACGAGCACTTAAGTTTTAGGCAAAAAAAGATCCGCCTGATCATATTGATCAGACGGATCTTTTGCTTTTAAAGTTACTTAAGCTGGTGCGCCTACGACTTCTCTATCTAGTGGATCATCGTCTTTTCTGCCGCTGATTACTTCACCATTTACAACAGGGTCTGGTGGCATTGGTGTTGGTGGTTCTGGTGGTGTTGGCACGTGCGGAGGATTCTCCATTTCTCCTTTGTAGAGGAGGTCTTCCGTTTGCTTACCATCGAGAGTTTCATACTCTAGGAGCGCTTCTGAGATGAGGTTAAGTGCATCGCGGTGCTCAATGAGTAAATCCTTTGCTCGGTCATAAGCGCTCTCGATAAGATCTCTTATCTCAACGTCGATCAACTGTGCTGTCTCCTCTGAATATGTCTTACCTTTGCCAGCCATGAACATTTCTCCGCCGGACTCGTCTCCACCGTATTCTACCATGCCGAGCTTCTCACTCATGCCCCACTCGCATACCATCTTGCGGGCGATGCTAGTAGCTTGGCGGATGTCTCCTGAGGCTCCGTTAGTCACGTTGCCAAATTTTAATTCCTCAGCAACTCGTCCACCCATGGCGACACAAAGTTGGTCGATGAGTTCTGCTCTGCGGTGAGTGTATTTATCTTCCTCTGGGAGGAACATGGTGACACCGAGAGCTGGTCCACGTGGTATGATAGTTACCTTGTGTAGTGGGTCTGTGTGTTCGCAGATAATATTAAGAATAGCATGACCTGCTTCATGATAAGCGGTGTTTTCTTTTTCCTTATCACTGAGTGCTAGTGAGCGGCGCTCACGTCCCCAGCGGACTTTATCACGAGCTTCATCTAGTTCCGGCTGCTTGATGTCTTTCTTACCAGTTCTGGCTGCGAGAAGCGCGGCTTCGTTCAGAAGATTGGCAAGTTCAGCACCTGAGAAGCCTGGAGTTCCGCGGGCGATGACTCCTAGATCTACATCTTTATTGATCTTCACTTTCTTAGCATGAACAGCGAGGATCTGCTCGCGCCCAGTAACGTCTGGTAAATTCACACGCACCTGTCTGTCAAAGCGTCCAGGTCTTAGTAGAGCTGGGTCTAGCACGTCTGGTCTGTTCGTGGCGGCTATGATGATGACTCCTGAGCGGGCATCAAATCCGTCCATCTCTACGAGTAGCGCATTAAGTGTCTGCTCACGTTCATCATGACCGCCACCCATGCCTTGTCCACGGTGGCGACCTACTGCATCTATCTCATCGATGAAGATGATACATGGTGAGTTTTTCTTACCTTGCTCGAACATATCACGAACACGGCTGGCACCCACACCGACAAACATTTCGACGAAGTCTGAGCCTGAGATTGAGAAGAAAGGAACTTCAGCTTCACCTGCGATGGCACGGGCAAGGAGGGTTTTACCCGTTCCTGGTGAGCCGATCATGAGGACACCCTTAGGGATGTTTCCTCCGAGCATTTCAAATTTCTTAGGATCACGGAGGAAGTCTACGATCTCGAAGAGTTCTTCCTTAGCTTCCTGAATACCTGCGACGTCCTTGAAAGTAACTTTATTCTTATCCTGATTGAGCATCTTCGCCTTGCTCTTGCCAAAGCTCATTGCCCCCTTACCTGCATTTTTCATTTGGCTGCGGAAAAGGAAGAACAGAAGGAAAATGATGAGGAAAATAGGTAGGAGGTTCCAGAGCAACATCTTCATAGTGCCTGAGTTCCTCTCTTCTTTGAACTTGGTCTGGCCAAAGATCACATTTCTGTCGTGGTCGCTGAGGATGTTGTAGTTCACCACACAGGTGAATGGCTTCCATTCTGGTGGGGCATCGGGGAGCTGTGGATGCACAATCATGTCACCTTCGAACACTGCATCCGTGCT
>CALFBV010000221.1 GCA_937951395.1 uncultured Rubritalea sp. | reverse complement strand
TCTGAATTATCTGTCTGGTGAAAAGAATGTGGCAGTCGGGACTCAGAATGAGGCATTTAGCGCGTTGGTGTTTTTGTATCGGGAGGTTTTAAAGATGGGTCTAAACTTGGTTTGGTTGTGGCTTGGTGTTGCTACTTTGGTGCTGGGGGCTCTTTGCGGATTACTGGGGGACAATCCCTACCGATTTTTTCTCACTACTAATAAATTTCAGAGACGTAGACGGTGCCAATTGGGGTGTCTTTTAACTGATCTGTGATTTCTTTACCGATGATTTCTCTGCCGATGGGTGACTCTGGGGTGACGACTGTTAGGGGGATAGTTTCGTATTCTAGGGTGGTGCCTCCGCCGGCGGGGAGGAGGAAGTATTGGTGGTCATCATTGTCTGAGGGGGAACTTAGGATGACGATGCTTCCGAGTATTGCGGTGTCTGGGTCATCTGTTAGGGAGAGGTTGCGGAGCTTGAGGATGCCTTCTTCTAGGGTCTTGGCTTGTGCTGCTTGTGCGTCTGCTAGGTAGGATGCTTCTATGCTGCGGGTGTCGTATTTGCCTTCTTGCTTGTTCTCATCGCCGGTGGACACGGAGTGAGTTTCTGCGGCAGCTTTTGTGAGGCCAGCTAGGTCTGCTTCTAGTTGCTGGATGACTTGGTCACGGAGTTTAGTCTTCATTTTTCTCTGGTGCTGGGATTGCCGGCTTGGGTTGTGTGCTTGGGTTGTTGGATTTTTTTGACTGCTGAATTGGTAACTTTTCTACTTTCCTACTTCCTGCCTTTCTTGGCTCGGGAGAATCTTGAGGCTCGGTCTGTGTTTGGTTGTATAGGTGTTGGGGCTTTCTTGGTTTCTTGTGGCTGGGTGTTGTTTTCTGGATTGTGGTTGTGGGTTGTTGCTTGAGGTAGGTTTTCTGCGATTTCGGTTGTGGTTGTAGGGTTAGAGGTAAGTTTTTTCTTCTTTTTAGGTTTAGCTTTGTTGAGGCGTTCGGCGAGGGCTAGCTCTGGGAATTTCCAGCCGGTGCGGGTGATGAGTGCGTCTAGGAGGACGGCGATGAGGAGGGTGATGGCTAGCGGGGCGCGGAGGTCTGCGTAGTGTGTGATGGGTGGTTTTACCCAGGCTTTGGAGAGGTCTGTTAGGTTTCTGCCGTTGGTCTGCTGGGAGAGGGTGCGGAGTTCTGCTAGGCGTTCTTTATCAAATGCCCACTCGGTGCTGGAGCCTACGATGATGGGACCGAAGGGGATGGCGTAGTTTCCTGCCTGAACTGATCCTCGGATGAGGGAGCCTTCTTCTAGGTCGCGGGTGACTGAGAACTGTCCTGGTGCGATTCTTTTCCAGGGGACTTCGTAGGCGTCACCGCTGTGCTCGCCTTCGATGATTTTGATGCTGGGTGCGGTGTTTGCAAATCTGGTGGACCATTCTTCAGTGTCGTAGAGGAGGTTTATTTTGAGGCGGGTGCCATCGAGCTGATGTTTGAGTCCTAGTCCTCTTGGTAGCTTATCTCCCATGAGCCAGCGGGTGATGGTCTGGGCGAAGTCTCCGTATTGTGCCCAGTTTCTGACTGAGGTGGAGTGCTCGCCACCTAGTGGGAATGAAATGGCTGCGGTGCGTCCTAGTCCGCGTCTGATGTGGGAGACGAGTGGGGCTTTGTATTCGTCTGTGGAGATGAGTGAGGTGGTGGCTTTTTCTCTGGCGTAGGAGAGGTTGTAGCCATCGACTTTTGGCATCCAGGTGACGGGTGCAGGGGAAATCTCTGCCCATTGGCCAGTGGCGATGGTGTTGATGGGTTCTTCTATGAATGCTGATCTAGCGAGGGTGACGGTCTCTTGTGCGAAGAGCTTAGGGATGTCTATTGCGCGTTTGGTGTAGAAGATTCTACCTTTGCCTCGCTTGGCGATGTCTTCGATGAATTTAGCATCTAGATCTGTCTTAGAGCCTAGTCCGATGACGGATATGGTGGCGCCTTGGTCGGTCATTTCCTTGATTAGGGCTTTGTAGTTTCCTGGTTCTTCTGAGTCTGCTGCGTCTGTGAAGAGGATGATGTGCTTGGTGCCTATGCCGCTTTTCTTGAGCCTGTCCCAGGCGTATTTTAGCCCGGTGTAGACGTAGATGCCTCCGCCCATTGAGTCTACGCGCATGGCTTTTCTCATGAGTTGTTTTTTATTTCCTTGGATGGTCTGCTGCTTAACGATGGTTTCTGGCTGGGAGTCCACTGCGTAGACGGCGATGGAGTCCATTATGCCGAGGAGCTCAATGGCTTTGGCTGCTCCGTTGTTAGCGAGCTGCATCTTGGTGATCTGGCCTCCGGCGGGTCCAGGGACGGTGGCGCTCATGGAACCGGAGCGGTCCATGACGATGGCCATGGAGACTGCGAGCTTGCGCTGGTCATTCTTGAGCTCCATGGAGATAGGTAGGAGTTCATCTATAGAGGACTGGAAATATCCTCCAGAGCCGAAGGAGTGCTTACCTCCTACCATCATGAAGCCACCGCCTTGATCCTTCACGTAGAAGTTTAGTGAGTCTAGAAATTTACCTGGGACTTCATGGGCGGGGATGTTGTTGAATATGACTGCTTTGGTGCCGGAGAGTAGACCTACGTTGAGTGTGGAGGGGTCAATGATGGTTTCTACGTTGATTCCCTGGGACTTTAGCGAGGCGGCGAGTGGGTCATGTGTGTATTTGGTGACGATGAGGATGCGTGGGCCGCCTGTGATCTCTATCCATTTGTTAGATTTGTTGTTGCCTATGTGTGCATCTTTTGCGGGGAATATTTCTGCGGTGAATTCGTAGCTGCCTGGCTTGGCTATTTTGGTTTGGAATTCTAGTTTTCCCACACCGTTGACTAGTTCTACTGTGGTGTCTTTTGCGCTGATGGTTTCTCCATTTCTATAGATGGTGATGGGGATTTCTCCGTCTTCGTGACCTCTAATGGTGACGCCTAAGAGGAATGGCTCCATGGTCTGGACACGGGTGGGGAGCTGGATTCTGGCTACGCGGAAGTCGTCCGTGGTTTCCTCTCGGACGAGGCGGTAGTCTACTGGGATGCCGGCTTTGTTGAGCTTGTCTGCTAAATCATCGAATGGCTCGGTGGAGTAGCCATCTGTAAAGAGTAGGATGCGAGAGGGGTGACTTTCTGAGGCGAGAGCGAGGACATTTTCCATCGCTAGTGCTGTTCTGGTGAGGTTTTTATTTCCTGTGTAGACGGCGGTTTCTGAGTTCGGGATCTGCTCTACGACTTCTGCTGCGTAGTCTATGTAGCGGAGGTTGTCCTTGCTGGATTGGTTTTGCTTGAGGAGCTTGTCCCATTCTTGGAAGTTTTGGGAGATGAGGCCTTCAGTGGATTGCGATCGGTCTAGGAGAACCCAGAGGTCTAGGCTGTCTTGTTTCTTCTGGATGGTGGGCTGCGCTAGGATGAGTGCCGTGAGAATGATGGCGCTGAGGCGTAGGGATTTGAATATCTGGATGCGCTTCCAGACTAGTCCTAGTAGGAGGAATGCGGGGATGATGTAGAGCCATTGTGGATTGATGAGGTGCATGGAATGCGGGTTTTAGGTTGTTAGGTCTGGGGTGGGGTGCTTAGGTTATGGGGTTGGGTGGTTTTGTTTTTTTGGGTGTTGGTGTGGTGCCAGGCTAGGGTTAGGGCGGTGAGGATGAGGAGTATCCAGTATCTCCAGAAGGGGTCTCCGCTGGTGTGCTTGAAGACTGCTGTGGCGTTGGTACTGGCGGGGACGTAGGCGGTTTCGCATTCGGAGAAGTCTGCCTCGCGGGTGTCTGCGAAGTAGTTGGCTGCGGTGAGGATGTCTGTGTCTTTTTGCTTGATGTGGAAGTAGCAGGGTTCTTCGGGTGCGTAGAGTTTGGTCTTGGTGTTGTAGGTGCGGGTGATGACTTGATCTGTTGAAATGGGCTGGATTTCTAGGGTGAGTGGGTTTTGTTTGGTGATGGGTGGGGTGAGGATGTCGAGTGGTTGTGAGGTCTCGGTGATGGTTTGTTCGTGGGTGGGCTTTGCATCACGGATGTCATTGAGGAAACGGTAGAGGAGGACTACGGAGGATTCAGATTTATCTATGTTAGAGAGCGTTATGTCGAAGTTGAAGATCAGGCAGTTTTTGTTAGAGTCTGCGATAGGTCTGAGGATGATGAGTGCGCGGGTGCCTTGCCAGAGTAAAACCTGGTCTAGGGCTGTGTGGGGGATGGGTGGGACTTCTCTGACTAGTAGAGATTGCCAGTTTAGCCCGTCCATGAGTGGGTGCTTCTCTGCTACGATGCTGCCCTTTAGGTATTTGGCATTTTTGATTGGGGCGTTGTTGAAGCAGATGGCGTTGTTAGATAGGGTGGCGAGGGCGGTCTGTGTGATGAGCTGGGCATCTGCTTCCTCTGGGGCTGTGACGCTGCGGGTATTAACGAATCCTGTGGTGAGGCTGGAGATGAGCTTCTCATAGGGTGGGTAGGAGTTCGCGTGGATGAAGAGGGTCTTAGGCTGGGGGACGATGAGGGGTAGGGTGTCGTCTAGGGTGAAGGCATCTGGAGTGAGGACTAGCTTGGCTTTGAGTGATCCTTCTGGAATGGCTCCGCTGAGGGAGATGATTTTCCCTGGCTTGATGGTGATGGTTTTCTCTGGTGTGCGCTGACCTTTATCATTTTCTAGGTACCAGGTGCGTGTCTGTAGATCGTTAGAATAATTTCTGACGAGTGTCTTCCAAATGTGCTGACTATCATGTGCCTCAAAGCTTACTCCGGTGAACCCGCAGTTTGGCTTGTAGCTGCCGATGGAGTGGATGTGGGCATTGTAGGGGATAGATTTCTTAGGCGTGTCTGTTAGAAAGAGTAGTGCGCCTTCTGTGCCTACTAGTGAGCGTGAGATGCGTAGTGCGTGGGTGGGGTCACTGGCTCCATCGAGTGGTTTCCAGTTGTCGATGGCGGCAAGTAGGTCATCGAGCGAGTGTCCGTGGTAGAGGCGGGACTTGGAGGTGTTAGACTCGTGCAGCCAATATTCGGCTTGCTCTGCGCTGTTTTGGAGGGTGGGGAGTATTTCCTTGAGCTTGGCTTTGGTCTCATGTGCGAAGACGGACATGGACGCTGAGCTGTCTAGGACAATTGCTATTCTTTGGGTGCTGTTAGATTTAGCAAATCTAGGCTGCACGAGTAGCCAAGTAATGAGTAGCGCGATGAGTAGCTGAAGCCAGAGTGGGATGGAGTTCATCAGACGGTCAAATTTCCGCCCGCTGGCAGATTCCTTCTGAGTTTTCTCTAGTAGAAATAGTGTGCTAGATGGGATGACCTGAGCTCTTCTCTGGAGGAAATGAATGGCGATCACTAGGGGGATAGCGATGAGTGCGAGAAGGCCTAATGGATTTGCTAAGGTCAAGGGAAGCGTTGTTCGTTATTGGTTATTTATTATCCGGTTGATTTGGGGGAGTTCTGGTGGGGCAGTTTGAATTTATGTTAAGGTTTCTGGGAAGGCTAGTTCCCAGACTTTTTTTGCTTGGAGTATTTGTTCCTTTTCTCTGGTGGGGCTGAGTTCCCATGTGAGTGGTAGGGTGGGCTTGACGTGTTTTAGAAGGGCTTGGAAGTCCAGCTCGCCAGTGAGCGGGACGCGGTGATCCCGCTTAGGCCAATAGACATCATGTACGTGGCATCCTACGAGATAGGGTGACATGGTGGTAAGCCATTCTTCGTGATTGAGTAGGTGGATGTTGTTCTTGAGTTGCACGTGTCCGAAGTCATGCCAGTATCCTACGTAGGGGTTGTCTTTGAAATGTTTCTGTAGTTTGATCATTTCTAACTCATTAGGCATGTCCTCATATCTGCTCCTAGATTCAACTGCGAGTGTGACTCCTACTTCGGCTGCTTTCTCTGCGATCTGTTCTAGTGCTTCTATCGCTCTGGAGTAATAAAGGGGCGCGATTTTGGTGCGCTTTTTGATGAATTTCTCTTTAAATTTATCGTATTTTTTCGGTGTGTCTACATCCACTTTATCCTCGACCATTTGGGTGATTTTCTTGGTCCATTTTTTAGAATTCATAGGAACAGATCCCATGTGGAGTACCATGTAGTCAGCATCGAACTCTGCGGCCACATCGAGTGTCTTGAGGGTCATGTCCATGGCTCGCTTACGGTCATAAGCTCGGTGGGATGTGTATTCGAATGCATCTGGTGCATCGATCATGACTTCCACTGGTGAGGGGAAGAAGTTATGCACTCCCACACAGTTGAATTTACTTTGCTTGTAGGCACGCTGGATGCCTGGGAGCTTAGTGATCATCATGCCGTGGCTTAGCTCGATGTTGTGAAATCCCATCTCGACAATTTCATCGATCATGGTGTCGCCTTCGACATGGCGAGAGTTATTCCAGCAGGTAGAGAAGCTTAGCATGGTATTATTGGGTTACTAGGGGTTTGAAGTCAACGGGGGCGATCAGGAAAACGATTTCTCCTTTAGCCTTATGTAATGAGAAATGCTCGAAAAGTTCCTTGGATGAGCCTCGGTGATAGGTCTCAAATTTTTTACTCAACTCACGGGCGACGCAGACTTGTTGCTCTGGATGTTCTGCGGCAAGAATTTCTAGGGTAGATAGGATGCGGTGTGGAGACTCGAAGAAAATAGATGTGGTCTCAGCTTCTGCTGCTATGGTGAGCATCTTGCCGCGCTTGCCTTTCTTCACAGGGAGGAAGCCTCCGTAGTAAAATGCATGCACAGGAAAGCCTGAGCCAACTAAGGCTGTAAGGATAGCGGAAGGACCAGGTAGGACGGTGTATTCAATGTCGTTTTCAATACAGGCCCGCATTAGTCTATAGCCTGGGTCTGAAACGGCCGGCATTCCCGCATCAGTAATGACTGCGATATTAGCACCGCTTTTTAAGCGCTCAATGAGCTCTGGAACTTTCTTTGCTTCGTTGTGGTCATGTAATGCCATCACTGGCTTAGAGATACCGAAATGCTCTAACAAAGGGCGTGAGTGACGCGTATCTTCACAGGTGATCAGATCTACTTCCTTCAGTGTGTCGATAGCACGGAGGGTGATGTCATCACGGTTTCCAATAGGTGTGGGTACGAAATAGATCATTGTTGTATGGATTCTGTTAGACTCTGTTAGAATCCATTTGAGATACGCGAGGTGATTTTACGAGATAGATTATTAACAGCATTTGACATAGCGTTATCGCGTGAAAGACGCTGATTATCACCGATGAAAAACCTCGTCTCACCATTAGATCTCCCAGAGAGGAGCACCTTAGATTGGTTATCTACCAGCTCCCAGCTAGCACGGATATTAGTAGTGAGCTCCTCCGCACGAAGGGTGTCTAGACGTGTAGATCTAAACTCACGGTATTCAATGGTTTCTATGACCACTCTGAGAGTAGTATCTGACTGAGCCGGGGTAGAGACCTGATAGGTCCAATCGTTGTTGATAAAGCGAACCAAGGAGTTAGTCGCTTGTGGTGCGAGCTTTATCTCCTGGGTCTTATTCTCAATCATCGGTATGTAGATAGATTGAATTTCTTTTAGGTTCTCAGGCTTAGCGCTTCCTAGCTGGTAGCCCGAGCACGAACATAAACAAGCGGTAACCACTAGGACGATGCTGGCACAGATTGATTTTAGAAATGACTGCATTATAAATTATTGGCCGATCTCAGTTAGGCGCTGTTGAGCTTTCTCACGGAGGGATCCAGAA
Organism: uncultured Rubritalea sp.; assembly: GCA_937951395.1. Classification (GTDB taxonomy): domain Bacteria; phylum Verrucomicrobiota; class Verrucomicrobiia; order Verrucomicrobiales; family Akkermansiaceae; genus Rubritalea. The sequence continues at coordinate 1,860 of CALFBV010000221.1, read as the reverse complement.
GGCGATAATTTTAGAACTTCACGATAGTAAAAGACAGCAGATGCGTTTTGTCCCTTCTTCTGGTAGAACTCCGCGATGTCGAAACTCCGTTGCACATTTGACTTACTAAGTTCAGCGAGCTTGATTTTCGCGTCCTTTGCTCGAGGGTGGCTAGGGTATTGCTGTTGTAAATCTAGAAAAACGTTCTTAGCTGTGTCGAGGCTGGCCTTGTTGCGGTTGCCTTTAACAGCTTGGTTCATTAGGATGGAGCCTGTGCGGTAGAGGGCTTCAGGTGTAAGGGCATCATTAGGATAGCGCTCCTGGACGCCACGGTAGCCAACAATCGCTTTTTCGGGTTCGCCTCTGTCTTGCCAGATTTTGCCGATGGCAAACTGAGCCTTGGGAGCCTGCTTAGAATAGGGGGCGTTGTCCCTGACTTTAGTGAGCATTTTCTCCACAGTCCTACCTGCGAGCTTAGATTTGAGACCTGCGAAGTTGTGCTTGATGTCACCGTTTGCGGCACTGAGCGCTACCTCAGACTGCTTCTTGACTGCGGCGCTGTAGAGATTGCTAGAGTTATATTTATCTATAAATTTTTGATAAGCATCAAATGAATTCAACAGTTCGCCCTTAGAGTATAATAAATTTGCTTCTTGGAAGCGTGCTTCTGGAGCCTGAGCTGAGAGGGGGTATTTGTCCGCTACAGTTTGGTAAGATCTGATGGCTGCATTGGTGTTTCCAGCTGCAGCATTGGCCTTAGCATCAGCGAAGTAATGGGCAGCGGTCTGAGAGTTCATCCCCTGGACTTTACCTGTAGCGGCTAGTGGCTGATCCACCTCTGTGCTACATGAGCTAGAAAGTGTGGCGAAAAGAGCTGTTAGACTGACAGGAAGTAGAGAAAAGGTGTGTTTCAATTTCATGTCAACAAGCTATGCGAGGGAGACTGAATTGCCAATGAAAAATCCTGCTTGGGTGAAATAGCCTCTGAACTGTGAATTTCTGCTAAGTATAAGACACTACAAATTGTCTAGGTTCCCATCAAGTGTATCCACCCACGGCGAATACTCTTCCGGAATAGGCGCGGTGAAGTGTAGTCTTTCCTGAGTAACAGGGTGAGTGACGCTGAGCTTGTATGCATGGAGCATAAGTCTGCCTGGATGGCATTTTTGTTTGTTGGCATTTGCGTAGATGGGGTCTGCCAGAATAGGGGTGCCGAGGTGGAGCATGTGGACGCGGATCTGGTGCATGCGGCCAGTATGGAGATCACAAAGAATGAGGCTAGTATCATTTTCAGGGATAGTTCCGAGCACTCGGTAGTCAGTGATTGATGACTTTCCTGACTCAGAATCTACCACTGCCATCTTCAGGCGATTTACAGGGTGTCTGCCTATCTGGGTGGAGACTGTGTCTTGAGATTTAGGTGGAGTTCCCTGGACTACAGTTAAGTATTGTTTTTTGGTAGATCTTTCTGCGAATTGAGATACCAGAGCCTTGTGGGCGAGGTCGGTTTTAGCAACTATGATGCAGCCAGAAGTGTCCTTGTCTAGACGATGCACGATGCCTGGTCTCTCAGCACCACCGACCTCAGCGAGCTTGCCATCACAGTGATATAGAAGTGCATTGACTAGAGTTCCAGTCTGGTTTCCCGCTGCCGGGTGGACTACCATGCCGGAGCACTTGTTGAGCACGATGAGCTCATCATCTTCGTAGAGGATTTCCACTGAGATGTTCTCAGGCTGCGCATTCTCAGGTGCAGGTTCTGGGATGTGGATAGAAATTTCGTCGCCAGCCAGAGCAGGAGACTTGGGTTTGGTTTCCGCCCCATTTACCAAAATATCCCCAGACTTGAGCAGCGCCTGAATGCGTCCGCGAGTCAGCTCA
>CALFBV010000220.1 GCA_937951395.1 uncultured Rubritalea sp. | reverse complement strand
GCTGCGGGCATCGGTGTCTAGCTTGAACTGATCAATGATCTTCTGCTCAGGTCCTAGGAATCCCATGGCTAGCAAGATAAGCTGAGCGTTGAGAGTGCGGAGTGTGCCATCGACTTCCTGTGGGACGAACTGACCTTGGTCATTCTTGGCCCATATGATGTCGACTACTTGTAGTCCTGTGACGTTTCCTGCGTCGTCCTTTAAAATCTCTTTGGTCATCACTAGGTAGCTTCTAGGGTCGGCTCCTTGTGTGGCTTCGGCTTCTTGTTGACCGTAGTCCATTTTGTAGACCTTTGGCCATTCAGGCCATGGGTTGTTAGCCGCGCGCTCCATAGGAGGCATTGGCATGATTTCTAGCTGGATGACGTTCTTGCAGCCTTGGCGGATGCTGGTGCCTACACAGTCGGTTCCTGTATCACCACCACCAATGACTACTACTTCCTTATCGGTTGCGTTTAGCTCTGGGTTGGAGCCGTCAAAGTTATTGTCAAGCTGGTGCTGAGTATTAATAGTGAGGAATTCCATGGCTTGGTGAACTCCATTGGCATCGCGCCCATCGATAGGTAGGTCACGTGCTTTGGTAGCTCCACAGCAGAGGATTACGGAGTCGAATTCTTTGCGGAGTCTGCTAGGAGTCCACTCATTGTCCTCGGCTATGAAGACATTCATTTTGAATTCTATGCCTTCAGCTTTCATGAGGTCTATACGACGGTCAACGATCTCTGTTTTATCCAGCTTCATGTTAGGAATGCCATACATGAGTAGTCCACCAGCACGATCTGCGCGTTCGAAGACGGTGACGGTGTGGCCAGCTTGATTGAGCTGATCAGCAGCGGCTAGTCCGGCAGGGCCAGAGCCTACGATGGCAACTGTTTTTCCTGTGCGTTGGGCTGGAGGATTAGGGGTCATGAGGCCGTCTTTCCAACCGCGGTCAATGATGCTTACCTCGACATTTTTAATCGTTACAGGTGGCTCAATGGAGCCAAGGACACATGATCCCTCACAAGGAGCAGGGCAGACGCGTCCTGTGAATTCGGGGAAGTTATTGGTCTTGCGCAGACGTGTCAGAGCTTCGTCCCAGCGATTCCGATATACGAGATCGTTGAACTCTGGGATGAGGTTATTGATAGGACATCCGCTTGCCATTCCACCGATGTTTACTCCCGTGTGGCAGTAGGGTACTCCGCAGTCCATGCAGCGTGAGGCCTGATTCTTGAGTGTGGCTTCAGGGCTGGTGTCGTGAATTTCCTTCCAGTCTTTGATCCTCTCAAGAGGTGACCGATTCGGAATGGTGGAGCGTTCAAATTCTAAAAATCCAGTTGGTTTTCCCATGGTGATAAAATGTTAAGTTTAAAGTGTTAAATAGTGATTTTTTAGTTGCCGACTTTGGCATTTTCTTCGAAGGCTGCGAGTATGGTCGCGTCTCCTTCTAGGCCGCTTTCTTCGGCTTTCTTGACGGCATTGAGCACGCGCTCGTAGTCAGAGGGCATCACCTTGATGAATTTGCCTGCGGCTTCAGCCCAGTTATCAAGAAGCGTGCTACCTTTGACACTGCCTGTGTAGTCGACGTGCTTCTGGATGCGTGCTTTGACTTCTTCGATCTCGCTGTCTTCGCATTCGATCAATGGGTAGAGCTTCACCATGTCTGGGTTGAGGCGGCTTTCGAAATCACCGTGCTCATTGTAGATATAGGCAACCCCGCCACTCATTCCAGCTCCGAAGTTACGTCCCGTTCCGCCGAGGCAGGTGACTGATCCGCCGGTCATGTATTCACAGGCGTGGTCGCCTACGCCTTCGATGACTGCGTGGACTCCTGAGTTACGAACACAGAAGCGTTCGCCAGCGACTCCAGCCATGTAGGCTTCACCCGCGGTGGCTCCGTAGAATGCTACATTACCAACGATGATGTTTTGGTCTGCAATGAGTTCAGGTGGTGAGCATTTCGGTGGGTAAACGATGATTTTAGCACCGCAGACGCCTTTTCCGATGTAGTCATTGGCATCGCATTCGAGCTCGAAGGTCATGCCAAGTGGGCAGAATGCTCCGAGGCTCTGACCTGCGCTTCCGTTGAACTTGAGGTGAATGGTATCGGCTGGGAGGCCAGAAGCACCATGACGGCGACTGATTTCTGCACCAGTGATGGTTCCTACTACGCGGTTCACGTTTTGGATAGGCATCTCAGCGTGGACTTTCTCGTAGTTTTCGATGGCTGGCTTGCAGAGGTCTAGGATTGTGGTGTTGTCGAGTGCTTGATCGAGCAGGTGATCCTGTTCTTGGGTCGCGTAGGTGCCTACTTCTGGTCCTACGTTCGGGCGGTAAAGGATCTTCGAGTAATCGAGACCTTTGGCTTTCCAGTGATCTACAGCTTCACGCATTTCGATGCGGTCACAGCGACCGACCATTTCATTGATAGTGCGGTATCCTAGTTTTGCCATGAGTTCGCGGATTTCAACTGCTACGAAGTTCATGTAGTTGACTACGTTTTCCACAGCTCCATCGAATTTCTTACGAAGGTCGACGTTCTGTGTAGCGATGCCAACAGGACAGGTGTTCTTGTGACAGACACGCATCATGATGCAACCGAGAGTGACGAGTGGTGCGGTGGCGAAACCGAATTCTTCTGCTCCGAGGAGAGCTCCGATGACAACATCTCGTCCAGTCTTGAGCTGACCGTCTGTTTCTAGAATAACACGGCTACGAAGGTTATTCAGTAGGAGTGTCTGGTTCGTCTCAGCAAGTCCTAGCTCCCATGGGGAACCGGCGTTCTGAATGGAGGAACGGGGACTAGCGCCTGTGCCTCCATCATGACCTGCTATGAGGATGACGTCTGCCTTGGCTTTAGCCACACCAGCAGCGATCGTTCCTACTCCCACTTCAGATACTAGTTTTACGTTGATGCGGGCATCAGTGTTGGCGTTTTTGAGATCGTGAATGAGCTCTGCCATGTCCTCGATCGAGTAAATATCGTGGTGAGGAGGAGGGGAGATGAGTCCTACTCCAGGAGTGGTGCCACGGCATTTAGCGATGGCTGGGAGCACCTTGTGACCAGGTAGTTCTCCACCTTCTCCAGGCTTGGCTCCTTGGGAAATTTTAATCTGAATTTCACGCGCATTTACGAGGTAGTTAGAGGTGACACCAAAGCGTCCACTGGCTACCTGCTTGATGGCGCTTTTCTTAGAGTCGCCATTTTCATTCGTCCAAGTGAAACGGTATGGATCTTCTCCACCTTCACCTGTGTTTGACTTTCCGCCGAGACGGTTCATCGCGACTGCGAGTGCTTCGTGAGCTTCTTTAGAAATAGATCCATAGGACATGGCTCCTGTCTTGAAGCGTTTGACAATCTCACTGACTGACTCGACTTCTTCGAGCGGAATCTCTGTGGCAGGATCAAACTTGAAGTCCATAAGACCACGCAGCGTGCAGAGACCTTTGGATTGATTATTGATCAGTTCTGAATACTGACGGAATACTTCCATGTCGCCCAGCTTAGTGGACTGTTGGAGTAAATGGATAGCTTGCGGGCTGAAGAGGTGACGCTCACCATCTGATCTCCACTGGTAAACACCGCCGGAGTCTAGAGCTTCATTTTCAGTCTCGCGCTCTTTGTATGCATCATCGTGACGCATTTTGACTTCACGAGAAATGGTATCAAGACCGATTCCTTTCACACGAGAAGTAGTGCGGGTGAAGTATAGGTCGATCACTTCACGGTTGAGACCAATACATTCGAAAATCTGTGCGCCACGGTAACTCGCGATGGTAGAAATTCCCATTTTAGACATCGTTTTGACTACGCCTTTGATGGATGCTTTGAGATATTGTTTTACTGCTGTGGTATGATCCATGTCTAGTTCATCGTCCTCAGTCATCTGAGCGAGGGTATCGATAGCTAGATAAGGGTTTACCACGTCTACTCCGTATCCTAGTAGTACTGCAAAGTGATGAACTTCACGAGGCTCTCCTGACTCAAGAATGATAGAGACCTTAGTGCGAGTTCCACTACGGATTAGGTGGTGGTGGAGACCGGCAACTGCTAGCAGGGCAGGGATGGCTGCCTTTTTCTCATCCATACCACGGTCGGAAAGGATAAGAACATTATCACCGTGTAGAATAGCTGTGTCAGCGGCTTGGAATAGATTCTCAAGAGCTGTTTTGAGTGCTTGGCTAGAGACATTCTCTAGCGGATTAGCATTATTGGATAAATGTGGTGCTTCAGCATGACCTGGGAGTTGTCCAGCAGCTAGACCTGTATCAGAAGCTTCTGGCTGATAGAGTATCGGTAGAGTCTCAGACTGGAATCCTTCCAGATCGATATCACGTAGGCTAGCAAGTTCATCATTACTAATGATAGGGCTTTCTAGGCGAATCATGCGGCAGTTCTCTGGTCCAGGGTGGAGAATGTCGTTCTCAGATCCTACGAATGTGATGCTGGAGGTGATGAGTTCTTCACGGATAGGGTCGATGGCAGGGTTAGTGACCTGAGCAAAGAGCTGACGGAAGTAGCTATAGAGTAGCTGAGATTTGTCAGATAAAATAGCGATCGGGGTGTCATTACCCATCGCGCCGAGGGGTTGGTTTCCTGTCTCTGCAGAAGGTGCTAGGATGAGGCGCTTGTCCTCGAATGTGTATCCGAAGGCTCGGTTGCGCTGGATGAGGTCATGACCTGTGATGGTGGGTAGGGATTCACCTTTGGCTAGATCAGCGAAGAAGACGCGGTTGCTTTCGAGCCACTCAGCGTATGGTTCTTTCTGAGCGATCTCTTCTTTGATTTCAGAGTCATCAATGATCCTACCTTTTTCAGTGTCTACAAGGAACATGCGACCTGGCTCAAGGCGACCTTTCTTGATGACAGTAGCTGGATCCACTTTCAGAACTCCGACTTCAGAAGCCATGATTACCATGTCATCATTCGTCACGTAGTAGCGTGATGGGCGGAGACCGTTACGGTCAAGAATAGCTCCAATGGAAACTCCATCACAGAACGCGATAGAAGCTGGACCATCCCATGGCTCCATGAGAGTGGCATTATACTCGTAGAATGCCTTTTTAGTATCACTCATGTGCTGGTGCTTTTCCCATGGCTCAGGGATCATCATCATGATGGCCTGAGGTAGAGGTCTACCAGATAGGACGAGGAACTCTAAGCAGTTGTCAAACATCGCTGAGTCAGAACCATCATCACGGATGATAGGGAGAAGCTTATCGAGATCTTTTCCTAAGACACCGCTAGCGAGAAGTTTCTGACGCGCTTGCATCCAGTTTGCATTACCGCGCATTGTATTTATCTCACCATTGTGAGACATGTAGCGGAAAGGCTGGGCACGTGGCCAACTAGGGAATGTATTCGTACTAAAACGGGAGTGCACCAGAGCCATAGCAGAGGTCATGGACTCGTCTTGGAGATCTGGGAAATAATCTTTAAGCTGCCAAGTCGTCAGCATGCCCTTGTAGATAATAGTGCGTGCTGAGAGGGATACGGTGTAGAAGTATTCAGCACCGCTAGTAGAGCAATATCTGATAGCTTGTGATGTGCGGCGGCGGATTACGTAAAGTTTACGCTCAAATTCCTCTGGGTCTGTGATCTCAGGAGAGCGGCCGATAAAGATCTGCTTCATGTGAGGCTCACATTCAAGTGCAGCCTTGCCGAGGATCTCACTCTTTACTGGGACATCTCGCCAGCCTAGGACAGTCTGCCCTTCTTTGTTGACCGCTTTTTCATAGGCGTCAATGGCGATGGCTGCCTCATCTGGATCAGGAGAAAGATGGACGAATCCAACTGCATATTCACCTTCATTAGGGAGATTGATGCCTAGTTCTGGGGTGACTGATTTGAAAAATTGATGCGGTAACTGGATAAAGAGACCTGCTCCATCACCGGTAGCTTCGTCACAACCACAACCTCCGCGGTGCTCCATGCAGACGTTCATATCGAGCGCACCTGAGATGATCTTGTGTGATTTTTCACCTTTGAGGTGACATAAGAATCCGACACCACAAGAGTCGTGTTCGTTTTCAGGATCGTAAAGTCCTTGTGCTGGTGGTAATCCTAATGGCTGTTTCATCGTATTTGTTTTTTCCGACATAAAATTGGTTGTGTTGAGGTGACCTTCCTATTAGACACATAAATATTAAGCAAATTGTCTAATTTGAGTGATTTCTGTCTGTTTGGGCGATTTAGTTAGTATTTAATAGTGAAATTCAGGGATCCTATCAAGTAATTACACCCACGAGCTTCATGTTTTCACTTTGAATATAGAATTAGCCTATTCAGAGTGGGTCGTGATGCTGTGCGTAATGTATGAGTGATGGTTTATCGGTTGTTATCCTGTGCCTGGATGGCGGCGATGCCTACCATGTCTACGATCTGGCGGATGCTTGCGCCCATTTGGAGGACGTGGATGGATTTGTTTAGTCCTAGTAAGACAGGACCGATGATGTCTAGATTAGAGACGCTGCCTACGAGGTTGTAAGCGATGTTTGCTGAGGACAGATTCGGGAAAATGAGGGTATTGGCTTTGTGTCCATTGAGTTTTGAGAAGGGGTAGAATTTATTCAGTGTCTCTGGCTCTAGTGCCATGTGGGCCTGCATTTCTCCATCCAGTATCCAGTCCGGGTGGCGCTCGTGAAGGATGCTGGTGGCCTCGCTCATCTTTTTGGCTGCGGATCCTTCTCTGGCTGTGCCGAAGTTGGAGTAGGTCACGAGTGCTACCTTTGGCTCTATTTCGAAATGACGGATGGCATCATAGGTGAGTTCTGTGATGTCTGCTATGTCTTCTGCATTGAGTTTGTGGTTGATGGTAGTGTCTGAGAGAAAAATAGGTCCTGACTTAGTCATGACGATGTGCATGCCAGCTACTTTGCTGACACCTTCTTTGGCTCCTACTATTTTCAATGCTGGTTTGATTGTCTCTGGGAACCTTCTTGAGAGTCCACCGATCATTGCGTCTGCATCGCCAGTTTCTACCATCATAGCACCATAGTAGGCACGTGAGCGGATGGCTTTGTAGGCTTCATCGAGATTGATTCCTTTGCGCTTCTGTTTGTCATAGTAAATGGCGGCGTAATCTCGGATGCGCTGCTTTTCATATTCATTTTCACATTTCTTAGGGTCGATGATTTTGACACCAGAAAGCTCGATATTATGCTCGTCTAACATTTTCTGAATGATCGCCCTATTTCCTAACAGAATAGGCTGAGCGATTTTCTCTTCCACCACGACTCTCGCCGCTTTGAGCATGGTAACATTTTCCACATCGGCAAAGACTACTTGCTGGATGTCAAGTTTCGCTTTGTTTTCAATGACCTTAGAAAGGGTGCTGGTGTTTCCAAGACGGATGGCTAGCTCTTGCTCGTAGGCCTCCCAATCCTCGATAGGGTTCTGGGCTACTCCAGATTCCATAGCGGCCTTGGCTACTGCTGGTGCTACAGTGGTGATGAGTCTTGGGTCTACTGGCTTGGGAATGATGTAGTCTTTGCCAAAGATGAGGTTGGCTCCGTTGTATGCCATGTTGACGATGTCTGGGACTGGCTTTTTCGCAAGCTCTGCGATGGCATGGACTGCGCCAATTTTCATCGCCTCGTTAATCTCTGTAGCTCTAGCATCGAGCGCACCGCGAAAGATGAAGGGGAAGCCCAGGACGTTGTTTACCTGGTTAGGAAAATCAGATCTGCCGGTTGCCATGATGCAGTCTGGGCGTGAAGCTTTAGCATCCTCGTAGCTGATCTCTGGGGTAGGATTTGCCATCGCGAAAATGATTGGATCAGTCGCCATTGGCTTGATCATTTCTTGGTTCAAAACATTACCTCTGGAAAGCCCGATGAAGACATCTGCTCCTCCCAGAATCTGTTCAAGAGAAGTATCAGCGGGGACAGTGCTATTGATGAACTCAGGCTTTTTGCCATCGAGATTAGTGCGGTCGCCGTGGATGAGACCTTTGGAGTCATACATGAAAATGTTTTCTTTTTTCGCACCGAGTGAGACATAGATCTTAGTGCAGGAAATGGCTGAGGCACCCGCTCCATTAACGATGATTTTGGCCTTAGAAATATCTTTCCCTGTTATCTCCAGAGCATTGAGCAGAGCGGCTCCACTGATGATCGCGGTGCCATGCTGGTCATCATGCATGACGGGGATGTTGAGTTCTTTTTTGAGACGTTCTTCTATTTCGAAACATTCTGGAGCTGAGATGTCTTCCAGATTCACCCCGCCAAAAGTTGGCTCTAGGAGCTTTACCGTGCGGATGAATTCTTCCACGTTTTTGGTGTCGAGTTCTAAGTCGAAGCAGTCAATGTCAGCGTAGATTTTAAAGAGAAGTCCTTTACCTTCCATGACAGGCTTGCCAGCCATTGCCCCAATATCTCCAAGTCCGAGGACGGCAGTTCCGTTACTAATGACTGCTACTAGATTCCCCTTTGAAGTGTATTTATAGGCGTCTTCAGGATTCGCCTCGATGGCAAGACACGGCTCGGCAACACCAGGTGAATAAGCAAGTGAGAGGTCTCTCTGAGACGCATATGGCTTAGTGGGAATGACCTCTATCTTACCAGGTTTTCCAGTAGAGTGGTAATCAAGAGCTGCTTGTTTGAGTGAATCTTTATCCATGCGCGGAGTATGCGCAACGCCCGTGAATGGTCAATAATCAATGGCATACTAAGTATGTGAATTTGAAAATGAGCAATCTTGATGAAGTGCTTATGTAAAAGTAGAATGCAGTCATGAGCAGTGCGTTTAAACTGCTGGCGGTATTCATATTGCTGAATAGAATAGTTTCTGCTCAGGCGGATGTTAAACTAGATGCTGATATTACTGGATATTTAATGCCGCCTATTAACCCGTGAAAGTAAGTTTTATTTTCTCAATCGAGTCGCGTTTGGATTGATAGTTTTGAACGGGTCGATCTCTGGGAGAGTGGTTTTATCAAACTTATTTACCTTGAGCCATTTCTTGAATTCTATAGCAGTTTTGCCTGTCATGCCTGAGTAGACGATTGGTTTGCTACGTTGGCCTTGGGCATCATAAGAGTATCTGAGAGCTCTGACAGGTGTCTCTAACTTAGGATTTCTGGGGTCATTTCTGCGGACTTGCTTCGCATCAAACATATTTTCGGCGATTAACCTCCCAGTCTTAGGATCATACCCGTAGCGGAGTTTGTAAAGCTTGATGCGCTGTCCGTCCTCGATGATGCCACTACGGAGTCTACCTTGCTTGTCTCGGACGTATGTGGTTTTGGTGCGGATGATTTTTTCACCATTCTCTTTTTCTACGTAGGTGCTTTTTTCAAGAGTGGTGTTGTTGATGTCACGCTTAAACTGGGTGGTGGAGCCGTCGACATTTTTCATCAGGCGAACATGAGAGTTTGCGTCAGTCACACTTTTTCCCTGTCCATTAGAAGTGACCACACTGGTGAGTAGGGCGGTAGCGAGAGAGTAGAGCATGATCACTGATCTGAGTTGCATATTGATGACTTTCATGGGCGAAGCATCGCACTGATTTTCAGGTAGATCAAGTTTTGTGTTTTCGTTCTGTAAATTTCTGAACTAGATTGAGCTATGATTTGGAGGACAAAAGAACATAAGTTACGTGGAGAAATAGATCTTTCTTCAAAAGCCATAGTGATGGGGATTCTCAATGTGACGCCAGATTCTTTCTCTGACGGTGGGGAGTGTGAGACACTCGAACTAGCTATCTCACGAGCGCGAGAGATGTGTAGTGAGGGTGCTGAAATCATTGATGTAGGTGGCGAGTCCACACGTCCTGGTGCTGAGACGGTGACTGCTACTGAAGAATTAGAGCGTGTAGTTCCATTGATCATAGCTCTGAGGGAGTTAGAAGAATTTGATGGAATATGGATATCTGTGGACACTTCCAAATCTGTGGTAGCAAGCGCAGCCATTGCGGCAGGTGCTGACATTGTAAATGATGTCACTGGCTGCACAGCAGATCCTGAAATGGCTACTCTCTGTGCTAAAGAGCGAGT
>CALFBV010000219.1 GCA_937951395.1 uncultured Rubritalea sp. | reverse complement strand
CACTCGCTTACTCCTCTACACATCTGCTTTTCTCATCACCTTAATGGTAGCGGGAATCCCACTCGGTGGACTTGCTGTATTCTCTGGCGCACTCGGACTGGGTCTTGGATTTGGTCTGCAGAAAGTCATCTCAAATCTAGTTTCTGGAGTGATCATTCTTTTAGATAAATCTATTAAACCTGGTGACGTTATCGAGATCAATGGCACCTACGGCTGGATCAATACTCTCCGCACTCGCTATGTTTCAGTCCTCACCCGTGACCGAAAGGAGATCCTCATCCCTAACGAAGACTTTATCACAAACAACGTAGTCAACTGGTCATTCTCTGACACCAATGTCCGCATCCGAGCGAATCTCGGAGTATCCTACGATACTGATGTAGAACTGGCTACCCAAGTCTGTGCAGAAGCCGCAGCTAATATCCCACGAGTCCTCAAGAACCCTGCACCGCGCTGCCTGCTCATAGGCTTCGGGGATTCATCCATAGATCTACAGGTAAGGTTCTGGATCAATGACGCCAATGAAGGAGTCGCTAATGTGCGCTCACAAGTTCTGTTAGAAATCTGGAAAGCATTCCGCGACAAAGGAATCGACATCCCCTTCCCTCAGCGAGAAATCACTATCAAACATGCAGACAAAGAACCAGAAGATAGCTCGGGCACAGACATTAGTCTGACGTAATATAGGTTAGAGAATGAAACCTCACACCTATGGCATCCTCTGTGGACTCTCAGCATTTATTCTCTGGGGAATACTCCCACTCTACTGGACGCAACTTGCAGACATCCCCCCTCTTACCATCACTTCACATCGTGTCGTCTGGAGCGTCATCACACTCATCTTCATTCAAATAGTCCGGGGTAAGCTACCTGCACTGCTAGAAAAAATCACACAACCTCGCATCTTGATCAATGCATTCCTATTAGGATCTCTGCTTATGATCAACTGGCTCATCTATATCTGGGCCGTGAACAACGGTAAAGTAGTCTCTATTTCACTGGGCTACTTCATTCTCCCATTGATGTACATCGTTATCGGCTATTTTCTATTAAAAGAAGCCATGACACGAATGCAAATGATCGCGGTAGGACTCGCTGCTGCAGGTGTGCTAGTCCAAGGTATCAGCATCGGGTCACTTCCTTGGCCAGCGCTCTGTGTAGCCGGTTCATTTGCTATTTACGGAGTAACTAAGAAGAAAACTCAAGCCGATGGATTCTCTATTCTCACTATCGAGCTCGGACTTATCGCACCATTCGCACTAGCCTACCTATACGAGCAGGATAAACAGCAAGGTAACATCTGGCTAGATGGCTCCCTACAAAGTATTATTCTAATCGTCCTCACTGGAGCAGCTACGATATCACCATTGCTATTTTTCACCGCTGCAGCCAAGCGCATCCCACTGAATCTTTTAGGAATGCTCCAGTTCGTAGCACCTACAGGTCAGTTTTTGCTGGGGCTTATTTACTTCGGTGAAGTTATCAAGCTTACGCAACTCATCGCGTTCTCTCTCATCTGGATCGCCATTATCATTTACTCACTCTCACGAACTAAAAATTCTAGCATAACATAAATAAACTCATGAAACCAATCATAGGAAAACCAGCACCACTATTCAACGCAGCAGTGATCGGCGGTGAATACAGTAAGGAAACACAGATCAACTTATCAGATTTCATCGGTAAAAAGGTAGTCCTTTATTTCTACCCGAAGGACGCCACGCCAGGCTGAACGATTCAAGCATGCGCCATTCGTGATCAATGGAGCGAAATAAAATCTAAAGTTGTCCTGTTTGGTATCAGCCATGACTCCATCGAGAGTCATGAGAAATTCATCAACAAGAAATCTCTCCCCTTCCCCCTCATCAGCGATCCAGAAAAATCTATCTGCACTGCCTACGGAGTCCTTGGCGAAAAATCCATCCTAGGTAAATCTATTCTCTCCATCACAGAACGCAGCACGTTCATCATCGATGAAGAAGGTAAGACCAGCCATATTTTGGAGAAAATGAGCCCAGGAAAGCATCTGGAAAAACTGTTAGAAGTAATATAATAATGCTTAGATCCAATAAATAAATAGCGGCTTCCTAGCCACATGGTGACGAGGAAACCGCTATTCTGTTTCTAAGGAGGCTGGGGTTTTATCCAACAACAACGGAACGAATGCGAACATTCTGACCTCCTTAGATTTGCCTACCAGACAAAGTGTTAGATCAAAAATCCCACTCTCTTGGATCTCGCTGGCCGAAGCCTTTCACGATTTCAGCTGGGAAGAAGATGAATTCTGTTTCTTTCTTATCTTGTTCTGCGGAGAGGAAGAACTTAACGACCTTACGATCGCTCTTTGTTTTACTTGAAATTGTTACATCAGCATAGATTGTGATATCGCCATCCTTCTTGGGAAACACGCTTAGCCTTCCGGGGATTTGATACACTGCGTAGGATTTGCCCGGCTCTTTCTTGTAGTCCACAAATTTCACATAGGTGCCAAGTTTATTAGATGGATACCATTCCTTGCGTTTCGTTTTAGAAGTCTCTACTTTGAGGCGATGCACAATCAAGCGCGTGTGATGATCTGCCTGACCTTCAGCTTCTATACGCCAGATAAATGGACCTTCTAGCTTAGCTGAGCCTGCCATATAAACCATTGCTGAAAGCCCGAAGCCTCCATTTCCTCCCATAGGCTTTACTTTACTTGAGACTTTCGCACCATTGATCGATGCAGATGAGTTAGAGTCATAAGTATTACTTTTCGTAAAGATATGACCGCAGCTGCAGAGATTGACACTCACAGTTGCTATGATGGGAAGCAGAAGTTTCATGGTGTATGTATAATGTATTGCGAATCAAGCTGACCTATGATTTCTCTTTTGAAAAGATATTTTTCACATCTTCCAGCATCAAGTAGACACTAGGCACTAATAATAAAGTTATTGCAGTAGCGAAAAGAATACCATAACCCAGTGAGACTGCCATTGGAATTAGGAATCTAGCCTGCATATCCGTCTCCCACAGCATCGGCATCAGACCAGCAAATGTAGTCAGTGAAGTGAGTATAATGGGCCTAAATCTACGCGCTCCTGCAGACCGCGCAGCTTCTCGAGCTGACTTTCCTAGTGCACGCTGGCGGTTCACGTAATCCACAAGCACGAGCGAGTCATTCACCACTACTCCTGCTAGTGCTACGAGTCCACAAAGTGACATAATACTGATCTCCATCCCCATAAAAATATGGCCAAGCACTGCTCCCACCATTCCAAACGGAATCACACTCATCACGATCAGTGGCTGAGCGTAGGAGCGAAGAGGGATAGCCATGAGGACGTAAATAATAAGTAGCGCGAAGATGAACTTGATAAACATTTCATTGATCGAATCATTCTGATCCTTCTGCTCACCTTGATAGTCCCAGGAAATGTTATCAAACTTGGTATTAAGCATTTTTAAATGATCGTTGGTGAATGTGTCTGCTATCTTTTTGGCGTTAGCGACCTCACGGTTCACATCCGCAGCTATTTTGATGGCGCGTCTACCATTTACACGCTTGATGGATGAGACTCCCCTGCTTGGTTTACCTATTACGATTTGTGAAATGGATATTTCATCACTATCACCTGTTACTGATGGAGGAGCTTTTAGTTTTATATTCTCTAGAGTTTCTAATGACTGCCTGTCGTCTCGCGGATAGCGCACTAGTACTTTCACCTCATCTCTGCCGCGCTGAATACGCTGTATCTCAATTCCCGCGAATACCGCACGCAGCTGACTAGAGATACCTCGGAGGGTGTAGTTTCTGGACCTACCTAGTTTTGTTAGACTATCTTGGTCGTAAACTATTTCATATTTACCTGGTCGTCTATCAGTAGAAATATCGATAACTCCATCCATTTCTGCGAGTTCATCTGTTAGATACTTAGCTGCTTTTTCTAGCTCCGCTAAATTGTCACCTGAGATCTCTATATCGATAGCATTTCCACCTGAGCTGGTCTCCTCTCTGAATGATAGCTCCACGACTCCTGGGATAATCCCTATTTCCTTACGCCATTCATTTATGATCACAGCAGATGAATAATCACGCTCTGCTGCAGGGCAGAGCTCTAGTGTTACCTCTCCTAGATGACTACTCACAGAGCTCCCGCTCAGAGCGAATCCAGTCTGGAATGGCTGAGTACCTGAACTAGCGAGTAAGTGCTTAATGACAGGGTTCCCCTGCTTATCTTTAAATTTATCGCTCAATTTTTGAGCGGCAGCTTCCATCCTAGATACAGCGTTATCCGTGACGCCAAATTCCACACCAACCGGCATTACTATTTTAGCTGAGACAACATCGCCCTCCACCTTTGGCATGAATACAAATGGCACTCGTTCACTGCCCACGAGTCCTATAATTATCATTAGCATCGCAATAAACAATGCCCATACAGCATAGCGCCACCGGAGGCAGAAACCTAGCAGCGGCTTGTAAGCATGTTCGATGAACCACTCCATCCCATCCGCGACCTTACGCTGGAAGCCTGAGATGCAGTCCACCTTTCTGTTCGGATCATATGGTTTTAAAAAGGCTGCATGTGCTGGTAAAACTAACTTAGACTGAATCAGAGAGAACAGGAGGACGGGTATGACGACTAACGGAATATTCGGCCATATTTTACCACTCACCCCACTAAGTCCCAGCATAGGAGTAAAGGCTGCCATGGTTGTTAAAATACCAAAGATAACCACTACTCCTACTTCGTGTGTTCCTTTATGCGCTGCTATTCTAGGATGCTCACCACTACGGATACGGGTGTAGATATTTTCTCCCACCACAATGGCATCATCCACTACGATGCCGAGCACGAGAATGAATGCAAAAAGTGAGATCATATTGATAGAGATCCCCATGTGAGGCATCAGCCAGAGTCCACCTGCGAAGGAAACAGGAATACCTATCGCTACTAAAAACGCCAACGATGGCCTCAAGAATAGTGCTAAGACGACAAATACCAGCAATAATCCAATGGCTCCATTACGACCTAATAGATCCATGCGGCCCTCTAACATCTTGCTCATGTCATTCCATAACTCTAGCTGCACACCTTCTGGAAGCTGGGTGGGAGCGATACGCTCTATGTAATCTTTCACAGCACTCGCCACGACCGTAGTATCCTGCTCTCCGGTACGGTAGACATTCACGATCACTGCCTGCCGACCATCGAATCTCGTTTTTAGATCCACGTCTTGGAACCCATCATTCACCTCTGCTATCTCTCTTAATCTAACTGACGACCCATTTCCCCTCGCTATGATCACCACTTCGTTGAATTCCGCAGCATCGATAATTTTGCCATCGGTGCGGATCACTACCTCGCCAGTTTTCTCACGGATAGATCCACTGGGGAGATCCAGTGATGCCATGCGCAGTGCGTCTGCTACATCGCTGAGTGACAAGTTATACTGCTCTAACTTTTCTTGTGAAATCTCGATACTAATTTCATACGGTCGCACATTGGTAAGATTCGCTTTCGTAATCTTTGGATTACTGCCGAGCATCCGGTTTAAACCATCCATAAGTCCCTTTGGCTCTTCAGGACGGTAGTTTAGCAGACCATCTCTCACAGTTTCTGCCATCTTACGCAGCGTGCGCTCGTCCGTATCCGCAGAGATAGCTATTGAGAGAACCTGTGCGGTGATGATGGCCTCTTTAATGATTGGCTTCTCAGCATTTTCGGGGAACTCGGAGATGCCATCGACGGCACTTTTTACATCGTCCATCACAGAGCGGACATCGTAGCCGGAATCCACCTCTACGGTCATCGCTCCCATGTTTTCTGTGGATGTAGAACTATAGCGTTTGATGCCATCTAGATCTGAGATCGCGTCTTCCAACTTCAACACTACACCAGTTTCCACTTCCTCAGCGGTAGCATTTGGGTAAGGCACCTGGACGATAACGGCATCCAGCGAGGTCTCAGGAAATATCTCCTTCTTGAGCTTAAACCACGTAGATAAACCAGCAAGCAAGACGAGTAGCATCAAGAAATTTGCTGCTACGTGGTTCTCACTAAACCATTTGATCATTTTACCCATTTTAGTTTCTGATCAGTTTTGGTTCATCCTGTTTTTCGACCTCCAGCTTCATTCCGTTTATAGGAATAGCTATCGGACTGATGATAATACGTTCGCCAGAGGTAAGTTTTCTTCCATCTTTTGACATGATAATTATTTCGTCTTGCTCACTACGAACCACCTCAACAGGTATCATTTCTAAAACATCCTTCTTGGTTAACACCCAGACAGCATTACCCTCCCTCAGAGCTTCCCTAGGTATGGATAGCACCTTACCCATAGGCTTTCCTGGGATCTTGGCTTTGACAAACATCCCAACTGGTGGAAGCTGAAAAACCTCTCCCTCTCTGGCTGGATCACGTTTCACACTGACTACCATAATCCTTGAAAAAGTGGCGC
>CALFBV010000218.1 GCA_937951395.1 uncultured Rubritalea sp. | reverse complement strand
TGAGTTTACCTGACTGCGCCCGCATCGCCTCTACTAGAGGCGCGTATGTGTGCCCTAGCCCAGCTACTCCAAAGGCACTGGTGAGATCTATGAATCTGTTTCCATCTGCATCCCAGACATTAGTCCCGCTTGCGCGCTCCCAGAATACTGGCCAGTCTGTCGCAGTGTAGGTAACGTTGTGGCTCTCGTATTTACGGAGTTCCCCAGCGAGCTGCAGTGACTTTGGCCCTGGAATCTGGGTGATGAGCTCGGGTAACATTTGTCTACTTGTTTAAAGCATCTAACAGCTTCTGATGAATCCCACCGAAGCCCCCATTACTGAGCACTGCTACTACATCACCAGGTTCTGCTCGGGATGCGACGTGGCTGACAATGTCCTCTACTTGATCGATGGACCAGGCGTCTGTCCCGTGTGCCTTGATGTCTGAGACAAGCTGGCTCGGATCTAGGCGGTCATTCTCATCTACTTTCTCTGGATCTGGAACACCTGCCACGATGGCTTTGTCCGCTCTGGAAAGAGCGTTCGCGAGAGGCACTTGGAAAACTTTACGTCTAGTTGTATTAGATCTTGGCTCGAAGAGCACCCAGAGATTATCGCTAGGGTAGCGCTGCCTGAGAGCATCGATAGCTAGGTCGATCGCTGTAGGATGGTGGGCGAAATCATCGATGACTTTCACTCCGCGAGCTTCCCCTTTCAGCTCCTGCCTTCTGGCGATTCCTGAGAAATCTATTATTCCAGCGCGTATTTCATCTGTAGTCAGACCAGAAAAAAGTGCTGCGCAAACTGCCATGGCGGCGTTTCTTACGTTGAATTCACCAGACATAGGAACGGTATAGCGCTCACCTGTGAGAGTGAAGCTACTGAGGTCACCATCGTAGCTGATGTCTTCGATGATGATGTCATTCATTTCTCCTAGACCTACGCGCTTCACCGGAGCTGGTGAATCTTCCGCTACGTCGCGGCAGTTTGGGCAATCGCCATTGATGAAGGCGACTCCATTTTGTGGAACAACCTTTAGCAGGCGCTCGAAAGTAAGTTTTATCTCATCGATGTTGTTATAAATGTCTGCATGATCGAACTCAATGTTGTTCATGATGACTACCTCGGGAAGATAGTGGAGAAACTTGGATCGTTTATCGAAAAATGCGGTATCATATTCGTCTCCCTCAAGCACGGTGAACTCGCTATCTGTGAAGCGCGCTCCTTTGCCAAGGTTGCTAGGAATCCCCCCGATCATGTGGCTGGGGTTCTTGCCTGCAGACTCTAGTATCCATGCTAGCATAGAGCTCGTAGTGGTCTTACCGTGAGTTCCAGAGACGACTAAATTTCTCTTTCCTCTGAGAAAAATGTCTTTGAGAATTTCTGGGAGTGAGCAGTAAAGGAGTTTACGATTGAGCGCTTCTTCTGCTTCTGGGTTTCCACGGGAGATCGCATTTCCAATGACAATGACATCTGTATCTACGGGAATATGCTCAGCCTTGTATCCTGACGAAATCTCTACTCCTTGTGACTCTAAAAACGTGGACATGGGAGGGTAGACATTTTTGTCTGAACCCGTGACCTTGTAACCTTTTGCCTTCATGGCTGCTGCCACAGATCCCATGGCGGTGCCGCATACTCCTACGAAATGAAAATTATTTTTATTGCTCATTTTTTTACTAATGTTTTCTAAAATTTAGGGGCAGAAACCTTACCGCTATCCACCTCGTTCTGACGCTTTAATAGGATATTATCTGCCATTTCCCTAACCATTTTTTCAAGAATCAGACGAAGATGACTACCACGCCTGAAATCTGCAGGTGCGATGTGTTTGACGCGGTTGGCGTGCGCGCACATCTGGAAGCATTTATCGAAGCTCTTGTTGGTCTCATCCTCAGGATTATAGACTGCGATGGCATGCCCGCCATTTTTCTGCATCACAGTAAAGCAAGGAACGTCAGTAGGTCCATCTCCTACGTAGACCATATTCTTAAACGGGACGGGTCTTACGTCTTCTGGCATGTGGTCATTGACGTCTTCCCCGTATTCCAAGAGGCCTTTATTGATACGGAATAGGAACTGGGTCTTGGTCGTGTGAGAAATTGCGCGCTTAGGAAAACTAATGACTCCATTTTCATCTTCGCCAAATTCACAGCCATAGATTTTCTTAAAGTGCTTCGCTAGCTTACAGCCATCAACGAGAGCTTTCAGACCAGATGAGACGATGTAATGCTCTACTTTAATCCCTGCTGCCCTATGTAAATCTGTTAGACAGAGCCCCTCCATCTCCTCGAACATTTCGGGGAGACCTGGGAAGAAGCTTAGGTTTGTTCCCAGCTCGGTGAGGCGCTTGTTAGAGACGCCGTCCATAGCGAGATAGTCTAGTAAGCATTTGAGATAGGCTAGTTCACCGTCCCATTTTTTCTCTTTCACTAAGACATTGCACTTCTCCCAGAATGACTCTGGATTAATCCCGAACTCAGGGAACAAGACATCGTCCTGCATATAGCGAGGGCTCAGCGTCTGGTCATAGTCATAGACTAGGGCTATGGTGGATTGTGGAATGGCCATGGTGAAATTGTTAGATAGTTTAGAATTTTAAAGGATGGTTATACAAACAACCTACTCAGGACAGAAGTATTAACTGGTGCGGGGACGGTAGCCGCTACCAGACGTTTCTGAACCTGTTGAATAGGTGTGGCATACACAGGCTGTGGCACCTTTACATAGCTCGTAGGCGAAGCGAAACCATAGTCACCTGTTCTTGTTAGAATATTATCTAACGAATTAAAATCACTGCCGATTCCATGCAAAGTGCTACATGAGCTAATTACTTGGAAGAGTGATGCAGTTATGATGAGCCTACATTTAATGGACATGAATAGTCACCATATCTTAACTAAATATTTTTGAAAGCAAAA
>CALFBV010000217.1 GCA_937951395.1 uncultured Rubritalea sp. | reverse complement strand
TAGCCTTGGACTCCGTTTTCAACGATGTCCTTCCACGCTCCCGCTTCTGAGGTAAGGACTGCGACTCCTGATGCCATAGCTTCTAGGGGGGTGAGACCAAATCCCTCATTTCTGCTCACAGCACAGACTATGTCCATGTTGCGGTAGTGCTCAGGAAGAACACTGAATTCTACTTTATCTAGAAATTTTACCTGGTCTGTAAGAGCTGCATCAGAAATTTTCTTTTTTTGTTCATTCAAATAAGATTGGAACTTAGGGGTGGTTTCTCCACACACTTGAAGAGTGACGTGGGGGTAAGTTTTTAGAACAGGTAGGACGGCATCAATGAGGAGGTCGATACCCTTTGATGGGCGAATTCGGCCAAATACTCCAATCTTAATTTGCTTTGAATTATTTGCAGGTGCTGGGGAGTAAGTAGAGACATCAATACCGTGAGGAATGATGACGTCAGCTGGTGTTTTTAGATAAGAATTAGCTGCGGTGCATGTGGTGATAATAGCATCCATCTTGCTCATGAGCCAGCGCGTGAAGCGTGAGTGATGTCGCTGGGCTGTAGAGGTAAAAGCTATTTTGATCTTAGCCCCAAAGAATTTCTTAGCGATGAGCGCCTGGACCATCTCATCATTTCTCCGTGCATGAAAAATACGCGGAGATCCATCTGGGAGTAAAGTGTTACATAGCTTAGTGAACTGGCGGAAGGTTAGCCAGTTGGTGTCGTCTGTGAGGTGATGTTTACCTAGTACAGCTGTTTTCAAATGCTTCTTCTTCTGGTGGGGCAGCACCTGTAGCATGGTAGACGTCACACCTGAAAAACGTTTATTAGAATTTCCAAGTATGAGTTGTGTTTCTGGATCTACATGGTTCATCAGAATTCAGGGCTGAGTTTGTTGGTAACATTGCTTTTTTGATTGGAAGCATACGAACAGACATAGAGTTGGGCCTAATGGAAATCAACCTCTAAGTAATAATTATATTGTGTTAGCTAACAATTTGAGAGGTCTGTTTTATTTGAGGTATACTAGCTTAGTGCTTGCTAGCCAGCCAGGGGAATAGTAATAATAAAAATTATTTCCTATGGTAGCCAGCAGAGGTAATGAAAGGAATAGATTTTAAAGGCTGAAGTTATGAGGATATTACTTATTGTTAAAAATTTTGATTTTGGTGGGACAGAGGTGAATGTTTGTCAGTTGGCTAATGCTCTCTGCTCTAGAGGTCATGAGGTTCACATCGCGTCTAACCGAGGAAGGCAGATTCAAGAACTAAATGACGAGGTGATTCATCATGTTTTTAAATTCACAGAACTTCGTTTTATCTCTAACTATTTAAGGCTTTTATCTTTGGTGAAAAAACATCGTATTGTGTTGGTTCATGGACATCAGCGTATGGCTATAAGTCTGTCTGCGTTACTGTCAAAACGACTTGGAATCCCGGCAGTAGGTACTGTTCATGGGCAGTTTAACCGTGATGTTAGATCAAAGTTTATTCGTAAGCTATTGTCACAGATTATTGTTGTTGCTCCTAATCGTCTTAATGGAGTGAATGTGGATACGGCAACGAGAAAGAAGATTAAGGTTATCTATAATTCGATCCCTATGCCTCGTAGGGAGGTAAATAAAAAATCTGGGAATAGAATCAAGTTTATGTGTGTGAGTCGCATAGATTCTAAGCATGGATACTTTCTCGAGAAACTGATTTGTGAGGTAATGCCTATAATTTTAAAAAACCATGATGATATAGATCTGGAGGTCGTTGGGGATGGAAGTTGTTTCGAAAGACTAACTGATCGGTTAACTGAATCTAGTGAGGAATTACAAAATTGCGTCACTTTAGCGGGTTATCAGAGTAATCCTGTTGAGATGATGAGAGAAGCAAGTGTTGTCCTTGGAGTGGGGCGAGTAGCGATTGAGGCGTTGTCAGTAAATACTCCCGTGATCTCGGTAAACTCACTGTTTTGTGGAGGTTTGATCACGGCTGGTAACTATGAGGTAATGAAGAGTAATAATTTCGTAGCGCGTCATGCAGATCAGTTCTCGGTGCAGACTCTGATTTCCTGTTTAACTGATTTCATAGAAAACAAACAAGAGGTGCAGGAGGGGAACTTATCGTTGAGTGACTGTGTACGAGTAGATTTTTCAAGTGAAAAGATGCTGGATGAGATTGTTGTTCTTTATGAAAATCTTATTGATTATAAGTAGTTTATGAAAAATGTAATTGAGTTTTTCCCGGGGTATTTGGCATGCTCTAAATCAATGATGCGTCTTTTGATTTTATCCGCAATTTTTGGTGTGCCGTCTACAGAAGGAATGTTAGCGTAGATGTGTCTTCCAACCATAACGTTTAAAATTGAAGTGAGGATGACTCTATGTTGTTTTCGAATATCGAGGCCCAATCGGGGAAGGAGAAGGCTGAAAAAGATTGACCGATGTCAACAGGGTTGTTAATTTCTAGCATATTAAATCGCTTTATTTAGTAGTGGATTATCTCGGTTCAACCTTCTCTGGCGACAACTATTTTACTATATCTTATCTGATGAGTTCATCTAACCCAGCTTTGAGCGGAGAGTTCTTCTCCGATCATGATGATTTTGCTAATCGTTGTGAGACTATTCTTCAGTTATTTGATGGATCTGATGAAATAGTGCAGGCAGGACGAAACACGTTAAAAAAAATAACCTTTGAAGGATCAGGATCTGTAGTGAAGGCATTTCGTATTCCAAGTTTTCCACAAAACTATAGCTACGGGCTGTTTTCTAAATCTAAGGCAAAGAAATCATATGATAACGCGAAAAGGCTATTGGATTTAGGTTTTTTGACTCCTGCACCAGTAGGTTATTTTGAGTATCGAGCTGGGGGTAAACTTAAAAATAGTTATTATATATGTGACTTCGCACCTGATGTAAAAACGTTACATGAGCTCTGGAATGATAGCACGCAGCCACCTTCTGATCTCATTGAGGAGTTCGCTGCATTTTGTGTTTTGCTACATGCTAAAGGTGTGTTGCATCGAGACTTTAATCCGAAGAATGTTCTGATTTCTAATGATAAGGGAAAGAGAGTGTTCTCTATGGTTGACATTAATCGCATCACTTGGTGTGAGGATATCTCGCTTGAACAGGCGATCGAGAGTTTGTCACGTTTGCCGTTTTCGGAAGAGACGAGAACTCTCATGTTAGAAGAGTATGCTAAGCTCAGCGGCGTGGATCTGAGTAGGTGTCTGGTGTTGCTCAAAAAATCAGAGCTGAAAACTCAGCGTTATTTTAGAAACAAGAGTCGGTTACGGAAGGTTTTTCCTAAAAAATGAAAGAGCACCCTCTATTTCCTTGGGATCATTTTTCTGATCAACCTCGTATTTTACGTGATAAGAAACTTAAACGTAGGATTTATCTGAGGGCGTCATGGCAGTTTATTAAGACTGTTCTTCTTCTTCCACTATTTCCCGTTTTTTGTCTCATTTTACTATTTAAGAAACATTGGGTTAAGTCAGAGGTGAATCAATGTATAGGTTTAGCCGTACACGTGGAGACAGAGTGTGAGGGGAAGACCATTGTGCCACTAGATCAGGTTAGGGAAATGGTGGATGAGTTAGGGGTGAATCAAGTTCTGGTGCGAATACCTCTAGCAGCGAGTGAACATTTTGATGCTTATATCAAACATATTGATGCTCTATCTGCAGAAGGTCGTGAAGTATCCGTGAATTTTCTGCAAGATAGGCTTGTGCTTGATGATGTGGTTTCTCTTAAGGTGATCTTACGTGATTTACTTCCTCGTCTCAGAGGTAAAGTGGAGTATATTCATGTAGGGAGTGCCTATAATAGGAGGAAGTGGGCGTTCTTTCATTTCGGCGAGTATTTTAAGTTTTTTCAGAGTATACGCTCTGTGTGTCTGGAGGTAAGTCCTGAAATGAAGCTCATTGGTGGATCAGTGATTGATTTTGAGTTGCCTTCTTTTTTAGAGAGTTTGTTTCACTTTAGACGAGGGAACTATGATGGCTATGGCATACAACTCTATGTAGATAGACGCGGAGCTCCGGAAAACAAGCAGGCTGGATTTAACCTGCTCAAGAAGATCAATTTAATTGAACTGATGCGCCAGTGTAGTTGGAAGGCAAAGGGAACTCTATGGATTTCGGAGATCAATTGGCCTTTGAAAGATACTGAGCCATTTGCTCCATGCTACGGTGAAGTATTAGTGGACGAAGAAGAACAGGCAGATTTCTTGGTTAGAGCTTATTTATTAGCGATTGCCTCAGGTCAAATCAGAACATGTTACTGGCATCAGCTTATTGCGCCAGGATATGGTCTGGTAGATAACCGTGGTAATGCGGTGATCAAACGCCCCTCTTACCATGCTTTTAGAACGCTTAACAGATTATTTAATGGGGCAGAGGTGATCCATTTTTCTAATGGTAATTATACTAAGATTGAAGGACTATACAGCATACGTGTAAGCGTTGAACTATCAGGTAAACCGACCATCGTTCAAGCTTTCTGGAGTAACAGCGGTAATCATAAGTTAAAGCTCGATAATGTTGACAGATGGTTAGATCAAAACGGAGAATCCCTGACCTTTGAAAATAATTCTGAGATCCCTATCCATGGACGAGTCTTTTATGCTTTGACTGCTAAGTAATATGGGCGTTTGAATCGAGTTCTTTTCGTGAAAATCGGTTCCAGCGTCTGATGATTTTAGAGATAGCCAGTTTAGGGGAAATATTCAGAACAGTGATAGCAACACGATCTCCGATTCCATCCACGATGATGGGAGTGATCTCGCCCTGGCTATTCTTCTGCAAGAGGATATTTCTAGCGTGGATATCGCTGATTAGAATTCTATTTTCTACAAGGTAGCGACCAAGTTTCTGGAGTAGTGGGTAAATTTTCTGTGGTTCAGCATCTGCATCTTTAAAATAGTTTTCCAGTGTTTGTGAGACATCGCCATTATGATCTCGGATGCATTGGTAAGCGTAGCCAGCACCCAGTGAGGTTTCACATTGTCCGAAATAGTCTGCAATGTACTTCAAATCAACTTTAACTTTGTGCAGTTTTCGATAATATTTCAGATCAGCCAGATGTCTTTTTTTTGCTTTTTTGTTCGATGTAGGAACCTTGATGCATCTATTAAGGTCGGTAGGGTGCTGGTAGCATTTACAAAAAGCTCCGGCCGCGATGAAGTGCTGCTCATCTAAATTTACTATTTCGTTGTCTGACATTACTCAGATTTAATTATATCAATTTCGATGAAATCGCAAAGAAAACTCAACTCAATACTGTGGTTGATTCTATTGTTGTATGCTGTAAGCATTCACACTAGATCTAACTATAGATTCAACGTTTAAAAGAATGAAGACGATACTTATCACAGGCGGTGCAGGGTTTATTGGAGGAGCATTGTGTAGATATATTGTCTCAGAAGGGCTGGCAGAGGTCGTGAATGTGGATAAGCTTACCTATGCGGCTAATCAGTCTGCTCTAGAAAATCTAGATTGCGGCTATCACTTTGTGCAGGCAGATATCTGTGATGTTCAGAAGATGCGGGAAGTTTTCGCAGAGCATCAGCCAGACGGAGTCATCCATCTCGCAGCAGAGAGCCATGTGGACAGGTCTATTGATTCAGCGGCAGAATTTATCCAGACAAATGTAGTAGGAACGCAAGTGATGTTAGATGCCGCGTTAGAATATTGGCATAGTAGAGGTAAGTTTTCAGAGTTCAAGTTTCTCCACGTTTCTACCGATGAAGTCTATGGGTCTCTGGGAGCTAAAGGGAAGTTTTCTGAGACGAGCGCCTATGATCCGTCATCGCCATACTCTGCATCTAAGGCAGCGGCAGATCACCTGGTGCAGGCGTGGGGGAAGACCTACGGCTTGCCAGTGGTGATTTCTAATTGCTCTAACAACTACGGACCGTATCAATTCCCAGAAAAACTGATCCCTTTGATGATCCATAAGGCGTTAGCTGGTGAGAAATTACCCGTCTATGGCGATGGCCAGCAGGTGTGGGACTGGCTGC
>CALFBV010000216.1 GCA_937951395.1 uncultured Rubritalea sp. | reverse complement strand
CCAATGGAAATAGATGAAGACGAGCTAGAATTTACAGAAGATAAATTACCAGATCGTATCCCATACATCGTAGTCATTATTGATGAGCTTGCAGACCTCATGCAGACCGCTCCAGCTGATGTTGAAATGAACATCGCCCGTATCGCGCAGAAGGCACGTGCAGCAGGAATCCACCTCATCATCGCCACTCAGACACCGCGTGCGGATGTTGTAACTGGTATCATCAAGGCCAACATCCCAAGCCGGATCGCCTTCCAGGTATCCAGTGCCCTAGATTCCCGAGTCATCCTCGATACCAAAGGCGCGGATAAGCTAGTCGGAAAAGGAGACATGCTCTACTTGCCTCCAGGCTCAGCCAAGCTCGAACGTGCTCAGGGAGCCTTCGTTTCAGATGAAGAAGTGGAAGCCATCGTCGAATATTGCTCGCAGCAAGGTGAGCAGAAATTTGAGAAAGCCATTCAAGAAAGCATCGAAAAAGGTGGGGTGTCAGGTGATGACGGAGGTAATGATGTCTCAGATGCTGACGAAGAAGTCATCCAGAAGTGTCTAGAAGTCATCCATCAAGAGAAAAAAGCTAGCACCTCACTTCTCCAGCGCCGCCTCAGGCTAGGCTACACCAGAGCAGCGCGTATGATGGATATTTTAGAAGATAGGGGTATTATTGGACCCGCAGACGGAGCTAAGGCTCGAGAAATTCTCATTGATGTTGGGGAATAGATTAAAAGTATAAAGCCATGGAACTACTAGCAGTATATGAGGATCAAGACGAGGCAGAGGCAGCGAAGAAAAAGGTGACTGGAGGGTGTCGCCTAGCAAGTGATAGGGATGATAACCAGGTAGTCTACCGCCTCTTTGGCCCACTATCATGGGCTAATTTCTATGCCTTAGAAATGTATGAGCTTCCAAAGCTAAAGCAGCTGGTGGATCAGAAAAAAGCAGGGGAGCGATATGATGAAGAAGAGCATCAGCGCATCATCACTGGCTTAGGTATCCTAGTAAATAGCTATGGCCTAAAGATTCCAGAGCACTGGCTCTAATTATTTGGAAGATGAAATTTCTGTTAATTAGGGAGCTTAAGGGCATTTCTGGAAACCTATGGCTCAGATTTAGCTTTTAAAGCATTTAATTTTTCTACGCAGAAAGTAGCTTAAAGGCATAAACTACCGCTAGCCATCCAAGAACTACGATCTTTTTAGTGCTTTACCCAAGCAACGAGATCAAGAGGCTCAAGAAGTTGGGCTTCTAAAGCTGAACAAAATGATTGATTGGGAAGGCTTATTTCTAATTATGAGGATGTGGATGTTGATCTCAGTGGGCTTGCTGACAGAACGCTATCCTCTGGGCAGACCGCTAAATTTCGATTTATCGTGGATACGGCATCGAATCGAACTCAAGCCCATGGCGATCGATAATGTAGCGATCATGGACTCATTTAACGAACTCCGTGTTCTGAGTTATAATATTCACGGAGGCGAAGGGCCAGGTGGAGAAGGGGATCTAACCACTAATGTAACCACTTTTAGAAACACATTCATGAAAGGGGAGGACGTTCTTTGCCTTCAGGAAGTAGGTGCTGGTAATGCCGCTAATACAACAGCTGCCTAGAATACTGTGAAGTCGCCTCTTCCCTGAATCCTCGCATGCTTATGAAACGATAAACAAGCAGACTCGATGGCCTTGGTCATCAGGGCTTACTTCAATTGCTATTTTATCTAATTTTAAAATTAGTTGTCTTGTTTCTTAAGCCAAGTTTCTAGCCAGAAGGGTAAGAAGGGAATGAGAGAAGTTAAGCCAATGCCGAGAGCTATCCAGATAGACCACTTCTTGCGTATCATCGCATAGACTAGAGCTACTGCAAAGATACAAAAGATCACCCCGTGGATCATGCCTGGAGTTCTGACAGCAGAGTCATCTCCTAAGATGAGCTTGAGGTAAATTGAACAGTAAATGAGGTAGATCCAAGAGCATGCATCGAGTAGACTGAAGATACGGAGCGGAGTGACTGGTGAGCTAAGTTTCATGATGATGGATGCTATCTAGAAGCCATAAGTTGTGGCGGCATGTAGATGTTGATAGAGCCGTCATTATTGCTATGATAGTAAAAATGCAAGCCTTCTAAGAAGAAATGCTTCTTCTCCGGAGTTCTTGGATCACAGCTAATGTGAGTTTTGCCGAAGCCGTCTTTGCTAGTCAACTCATAGATATAGGTAGATGTTTTCCTGGTGTTAATGAGGACTGTTTTTTTGCTAAATAAGCTTAGGTCAAAATGTTGGTATTTCGCGATGGCGTTCCCTGATATTTGATACTCGGTGCCATACTGTGCTTTGAATTTGAGAGCTGATTTGTCGACTGTGTTGACTAAGGTCTTGGATTGCTGAGTAGAGGCGGGATGTTTTTTAGATGAAATCACACTACAACTCGAAAGGAGATGAGACGCAAGGATTGCAGTGCAGATGGTAGTTAAGTTATTAGGAAACAGTTTCATTCTAGTGGTTTAAGAAGTTGCATAGTTTTATGCCTCTCTTGGTATTGAAAGCAACTCTTGATTAGTGAATTGAGGATGAATTTTCTAAGATAAATACCGAGATTACCGTTAGTGCTGATATGAGGTATCTAATGACTGTGATCGTTGTGTTAATGTTGGCTAATGTAAG